>NZ_JBFARL010000155.1:0-19368 GCF_040674655.1 Actinomadura sp. NPDC049753
GACGCTGTTGCCGCGGCTGGCGATCCCGGCGCTGTGCACGAGGATGTCCAGCTCGCCCAGCTCCGCCTCCACCCGCGCGGCCAGGGAACGGCACTTGTCGAGAAGCCGGCGTGCTCCTCGACGCCGCGCGACAGCACCGCGCTGCCGAGCGCCGCGGGGGTGGCGAGGCGCCGCACGTCGGCCAGGCACGAGTGCGCCACGTACTCCAGGATCATGATCCCGGAGGAGGCCTCCGTCTCGCCCTGGAAGGGGTAGAGCCCGGTGAAGGACGGCTCGGCGAGCGTGCCGAGGCGGGCGGCGGCCAGCGCCATCGTCTGGAACAGGGCGGCGCGGGCCGTGTCCAGGGCGAGCCCGACGTAGGCGGTGTGGAAGTTGCCGTTGTGCCAGACCGTCCGCCCGGGGACGTCCACCAGCGGGTTCTCCGCGGCGGCGTTGATCTCCCGGGTGACGACCTCCTCGGCGTAGCCGGCCGCCTCCAGCGCGGGGCCGTGCACCTGCGGGAACGCGCGGTAGCCGTACGGGTCCTGGATGCGCATCGGCGCCGGCCGGTCGAAGGCGAGCAGCGCGCGCATCGCCGCCGCGGCCTGCTGCTGGCCCGGATGCGGGCACGCGTCCTGCACCGGCTGCGCGTACGGCTCCTCCGAGCCCCGGACGGCGAAGTGCGACAGCGCCGCCACGACCGTCGAGGCGCGCAGCGCCTTGCGCAGGTCGGCGACCGCGAGCGCCGCCTCGCCGAGCGTGGCGGCGTTGGAGCTGATGAACGCCAGCGCGTCGGCGGAGCGGAGCCGGTAGCCGGGGCCGCGCTCCTGACCGCCGTCGGGGCCCGGCAGCCACGGCCGCTCGCCGAGCAGGCACAGCGCGGTCGAGGCCAGCGCCGTCAGGTCGCCCGTGCCGATCGCCCCGTACACGGGCACCGGCGGGAGCAGCCCGAGGTTGAGCACGTCCGCCAGGGCCTGCAGCGCGCCCGGCTCCACGCCCGAGCCGCCCGCCGCGATCTGGTTCAGCCGGACGGCCAGCATCGCCCGGACGATCTCGGGCGCGACCAGGGGCCCGGCCCCGGCCGCGTGGCTGCGCAGCAGCCGCAGCCCGTGGGCGTCGGCGTCCTCCCACTCGACGTCCACGACGCGGTTGGCGCCGACCCCCGTCGTCCGGCCGTAGACCGGCTGCGTCTCGGTGACCTCGCGGGCGACCCGCCAGGCGTCGCGCGCCCGCCGCACGCCGGCCGCGGCTATGGCGACCGTCACATCTTCGCGGGCCGCACGCGCCACCTGGGCGCATGTGAGCGAAGTCCCGTCGATAACGATTCGGCTGTTCTCCACGGCGACACGCTACTTTCCCTGCATTACCGGTAGATATGCTTTCATGCTCGACGTTCCGGACATGCCGGGACACTGAGATGACGGTACCCATTGGTTACGGTTGGCTCGTAGTCAGAATTCGATCATCGGCGTCATGCGGGACGCCCGGCGAGGACGTGGTTCGTTGATCACCTTTGAGGGCGTCACCAAGCGCTATCCCGGGGGGACCGTCGCGCTCGACGACGTGAGCCTCGAATGCCCCGCGGGCCGCATCACCGTGTTCGTCGGCACCTCCGGCGGCGGCAAGACCACCGCGCTGCGGACCATCAACCGGATGGTCGAGCCGACGTCCGGGCGCGTGCTGATCGACGGCAAGGACGTCCGCGAGCGCAAGCCCGCCGAGCTGCGGCGCGGCATCGGCTACGTGATCCAGCACGCCGGGCTGTTCCCGCACCGCACCATCCTCGACAACATCGCCACCGTCCCGTACCTGCTGTCCTGGAACAAGAAGAAGGCGCGGGCGCGGGCGCTGGAGCTGATGGAGCGGGTCGGGCTCGACCCGGCGATGGGCAAGCGGTACCCGTTCCAGCTGTCGGGCGGCCAGCAGCAGCGCGTCGGCGTCGCGCGGGCCCTCGCCGCCGACCCGCCGATCATGCTGATGGACGAGCCGTTCAGCGCCGTCGACCCCGTCGTCCGCGCCGAGCTGCAGGACGAGTTCCTCCGCCTCCAGGAGGAGCTGCACAAGACGATCGTGTTCGTCACCCACGACATCGACGAGGCCATCAAGCTCGGCGACCGGATCGCGGTCTTCCAGACCGGCGGCAGGCTCGTCCAGATCGACAGCCCCGAGAACCTCCTGGCCCACCCGGCCGACGACTTCGTCGCCGGCTTCATCGGCCAGAACCGCGGCATCCGCACCCTCTCCTTCGCCGAGACGGGCGGCCTGCGGCTGAGCGACGACGCGGTCCGCGCGGCGGGCACGGACGCCGCGGAGGCCGCCGGCACGGAGTGGGTGCTCGTCGTCGACGACGACCGGCGCCCCCTCGGCTGGGCCCGCCCGGCGCAGGCGACCGGGGCGCTCGGGAAGGCCGAGCTCAGCCCGGTCGGCCCCACCTTCCACGTCGGGGGCGACTCCGTGCGGACCGCGCTGGACGCGGCCGTGCTGTCCCCGTCCGGCCTTGCGGTCGGCGTCGACGAGACCGGTGCGGTCGTCGGGACCGCGAGCGGGACCGACCTGCTCGCCGTCCCCACCCACGGCCGCGGCGCCGTCGGCGCCGCGCCCGAAGAGCGGGCCGCCGACCCCGAGCCCGCTCCCGCTCCCGCGCCCGATCCCGAGGAGGCCGACGCCGGAGGCGCCGGCTGATGGACATCGACTGGGGCTGGATCGGCGAGCACACCGACACGCTGACCGAGCACGCCCTCATCCACCTGCGGCTCGCGCTGCTGCCGGTGCTGTTCGGCCTGATCATCTCGCTGCCGGTCGGCATGCTGTGCCGCCGCTGGGCCTGGCTCTACCCGCCGGCGCTGACGGTCTCGAACGTGTTCTACGCGATCCCGTCGCTCGCGCTGTTCATGGTCTTCATCCAGTACACCGGGCTGACCGCGTCCACGGTCATGATCCCGCTGACCCTGTACAGCCTGTCGGTGCTCGTCCCGAACGTGGTGGACGGCCTGGCGTCGGTGTCCGAGCCCGTCCGGCAGGCGGCCACCGCGATGGGCTTCGGCCCGCTGCGGCGCCTGCTCCAGGTGGAGCTGCCGATCGCCGTGCCCATCGTCATCGCCGGGACGCGCGTCGCCGCCGTCTCCTCCATCAGCCTCGTCGCCGTCGGCCAGCTGATCGGCCAGGGCGGCCTCGGCTACGACATCATCCGCGGCTACCAGCTCCAGTTCCAGACGCAGATCCTGGCCGCCACCGTCCTGATCGTCCTGCTGGCCCTGGTCACCGACGCGATCCTGGTCACCGTCCAACGCCTGCTCACCCCGTGGGCCCGAGCCCGGATGACCTCATGAACGAGCTGTGGAACCAGATCGACCTGTTCTGGACGTGGCTGACCACGTCCTCCCAGTGGCACGGCGGCGACGGCATCCCGCACCGCCTGCTCCAGCACGTGTACTACAGCGGCGTGGCGCTGGTGTGCGCCGCGGTCATCGGCCTCGCGCTCGGCCTGCTCGTCGGGCACACCGGCCGGGGCGGGTTCCTCGCGATCAGCCTGGCGAACGTCGCCCGCGCCGTCCCCACCTTCGGCCTCGTGCTGATCGTCGTGGTGATCGAGTACAGCATCACCCCGGTGCTCGTCGCGCTCGTGGCCCTCGCCGTCCCGCCGATCCTGGTCAACACCTTCGAGGGCATCCGCGGCGTCGACGCCGACGCCAAGGACGCGGCCAGCGGCATGGGCATGACCGGCTGGGGCGTGCTGTGGCGGGTCGAGCTGCCGATGGCCCTGCCCCTCATCCTGCTGGGGCTGCGCACGTCCGCGATCCAGGTCGTCGCCACCGCGACCATCGCCGCCTACCCCGGCTTCGGCGGCCTCGGCCGCTACATCATCGACGGTCTGGCCCGCAACGACTACCAGCTCGTCGTCGGGGGCACCGTCCTGGTGGTGCTGCTCGCGCTGATCGTCCAGGCGGCCTTCGCGGCACTGCGCCGCCTCCTCGTCTCACCGGGCCTGCTCGGCTCCGCCCGATCCTCCTGACACCGAAGGAAGAGCACCATGAACAAACTCATCAGGGGCGCGGTCGTCGGCCTCGTGGCCGCCCTGTCACTGTCCGCCTGCGGCGGCGGCGACTCCGGAGACGACTCGAACCCGCTCTCCGGAGGCGGCGGGAACGGCACCGTCACCGTCGGCGGCGCGAACTTCCCCGAGAGCAACCTGCTCGGCGAGCTGTACGCGCAGGCGCTGGAGGCCAAGGGCGTCAAGGTCACCCGCAAGTTCAACATCGGCGCCCGCGAGATCTACTACGACCAGGTCGTCAAGGGCGGCATCAGCGTGATGCCCGAGTACAACGGCGCCCTGCTCACCACCTCGGTCGACAAGACCAGCACGGCCGCCACCACCGACGAGATCAACGCCGCGCTCAAGGCCAAGCTGCCCGCCGGCGTCGAGATCCTGGACTCGGCGAAGGCCGAGGACAAGGACTCCGTCACCGTCAACCCGCAGACGGCCGCCAAGTACAACCTGAAGTCCATCGCCGACCTCAAGCCGGTCGCCAAGGACCTCGTCATCGCCGGGCCCTCGGAGTTCAAGACCCGCCAGCAGGGCCTCGTCGGCCTCAAGAAGGTCTACGGCCTGGACTTCAAGAAGTTCCAGCCGTTCGACGCCGGCGCCCAGGCCACCCTGGTGAAGCTGCTCACCGAGAACAAGGTCCAGGCCGCCGACCTGTTCACCACCGACCCGACGATCCAGCAGAACAAGCTCGTCGTCCTGGAGGACCCGGAGAACGTCTTCTCCGCCCAGAACGTCACGCCGCTGGTCAACAAGGCCGCGGTGGACGACAAGGCCAGGGCGGCGCTGAACGGCGTCTCCGCCAAGCTCACCACCCAGGACCTCCTGGACATGATGAAGCGCGTCGCCATCGACAAGGACGACCAGGAGAAGGTCGCCGAGGAGTGGCTGAAGAAGTCCGGCCTCGCCTGACCCCCGCAGACCGCCGACGGCCGAGCCCCGCCCCGGGGCTCGGCCGTTCGCCGTCCCGGGCGGCTCATGGCCGGAAGGCGAGGTGGGCGATCACGGGGTCGTGGTCGGACGGGTGGACACCGCCGGAGCGGTACGGGTCGATCTCGGCCCAGGTCGTGCCGATGCGGCCCCGCACGAGGATCCAGTCGATCCGCCTGCCGCCCGGTTCCGGGGGCTCCCAGTGGTTCTCGGTGCGGTACTGCGGCCCGTGCCGGGCGGCCGCCGTCCAGGTGTCCCGGAACGCGTCGGGCCCGGTGAGGATCGTGTACGCCGGTGACGCCCCGGCCGTGTCGTTGAAGTCGCCGGTGAGCACGACCGGCGCCCCCGCCTGGAACCCGCGGACGCGGTCGAGGACGAGCCGGGCGCTCTTCACCCGCGAGCCCGCCGACATGTTGTCCAGGTGCGTGTTGGCCTGGTAGAACACCGTCCCGGTGCGGCGGTCGCGGAACTTCGCCCACGTCACCATCCGGACGTACCGGTTGCCCCAGGTGGCCGAGCCGATCACGGAGGGCGTGCCGGAGAGCCAGAAGTGGTCGAAGTCCAGCACCTCGAACCGCCGCTCGCGGTAGAAGATCGCCAGGAACTGGTCGCGGGTTCCGCCCTGGCTGCCGAGCCCGATCCAGCCGTACTCGGGGAGCGCCCGGGAGAGGTCGCGCACCTGGTGCCACCGGGCCTCCTGCACCCCGAGCAGATCCGGGTCGTGCGCGCGCAGCAGGCGCCTGACCAGCGGCAGCCGGGTCTTCCAGTCGCGCGGCGGCGGATCGTTCACGCCGCGCAGGTTGTAGGTCATGACCCGCAGGGAGCGGTCCCCGGCCGCCCTGGGCTCGGCCGGCACGAACCCGGAGACGAGCAGGATCACCGCGGCCGCGGCCACCGGCCGGAGCCGCCGTCGGCGCGGCGTCGCCATGTCACCACCCGCCCGTCCTGCCACCGCCCCGAGCATAGATCGTTCCACGCCGCCCACAAGGACGACCGCCGGCTCGACGGCTGACGGGACGGCGTTCAGACGCGCACGGGGAGCGAGACCAGCCCGCGGACGATCGAACCGGTGCGGTGGTGGCGCAGCTCGTCCGCGGGCACGGCGAGGGCGAGACCGGGGAAGCGGTCCAGCAGGCCGCCGATGGCGATCTGCCCTTCCAGCCGGGCCAGCGGGGCGCCGAGGCAGAAGTGCGGGCCGTGGCCGAAGGCGACGTGCCCCTTGGGGGCGCGGGTCACGTCCAGCCGGTCCGGGTCCTCGAACACGGCGGGATCCCTGTCGGCGGCGCCGAGCGAGACGTGCACCCAGGCGCCCTTGGGGATCGGCGTTCCGGCGATCTCCATGTCCTCCAGCGCGATGCGCTGGCTCGCCCGCTCCACCGGGCCGTCGAACCGCAGCAGCTCCTCGACCGCGGACGGCAGCAGCTCGGGCCGCGCCCGCAGCAGGGCGAGCTGGCCGGGCGCCCGGAGCAGGGCGAGCACGCCGTTGCCGATGAGGTTGACGGTGGTCTCGTGCCCGGCGATGAGCAGCAGCGCGATCGTGCCGAGCAGCTGCGCCTCCGTGAGGGCGGCGTCCCCGTCGCGGGCGGTGATCAAGGCGCTGACCAGGTCGTCCTCGGGCTCGGCCCGCCGCTCGGCGATCACGTCGAGCAGGTAGGCGTTGAACGCCCGGGCCGCCTCGCGCCGGCGCTCGCGGGCCTCGGCGGTCAGCGCCGGCACCGTCAGCACGGCCGTCCACTCGCGGAACCGGGCCCGGTCGCGCGCCGGCACGCCGAGCAGCTCGCAGATGACCTGGATCGGCAGCGGGACGGCGAAGTCCTCGATCAGGTCGGCCTCGCCGCATTCGGCGATGCCGTCCAGCAGCCGGTCGGCGATCTCCTGGACGCGGGGGCGCAGCCGCTCCACCCGCCGGGCGGTGAACGCCTTGGCCACCAGCCCGCGCATCCGGGTGTGGCCGGGCGGGTCCATCCCGAGCATCGTGCCGCCGAAGAAGAGCTCGGGGTTCACGGGGACGGCGCTGTACGCGGTGTCCTTGGACAGGCGGGGATCGCTCAGTGCCGCGCGGCCGTGCTCGTGGTCGACCACGAGGAAGGCGGCCGCGCCGGGAGGGAAGTCGATCGGATGGACGGGCCCCGCCGCCCGCAGTTCGGCGTGCACGGCGTACGGGTCCTCGCTGAAGGCCCGGCCGAACAGCAGATGGGTCGGCAGCATCAGACCACCCTCCCGACGCCGGCGAGGAAGCCCGGCCGCGACATGTCGGGCGGGGACGGCTCGGCGTCCGCCCGCCAGTCGGCCACCTGGACCAGGCCGGGGCCGACCAGCTCGGTGCCCTCGAAGAACGTCATGACCTCGTCGATCCCGCGCGGAATGATGTCGCCCGCCCCTGTCCTGCCGTACGCGCCCCGGACCTGCTCCTCGACCTGCGTGGTGACCTCGCCGCGGTGGCCGTGCGTGATGGCCAGGAAGCTGCCGGGGGCCAGCGGCGCGCGGAGCCTCGCCACGATCTCCGCCGGGCCCGCCTCGTCCGGGACGAAGTGCAGGATGGCCAGTAGCAGCAGGCCCACCGGCCGGTCGAAGTCGATCCGGGCCTTCACCTCGGGGTCGTCCAGGATGCTCTCCGGCTCGCGTAAGTCGGCCTGGATGACCGTGGTCAGCGGGTTGTCGGCCAGCAGCGCCCGCGCGTGCGCGAGCACGATCGGGTCGTTGTCGACGTAGATGACGGTGGATCCGGGCGCCGCGCGCTGGGCCACCTGGTGCACGTTCTCCTGCGTCGGGAGCCCGGAGCCGATGTCGAGGAACTGCCGGATGCCGCGGTCGGCCATCATCGTCACGGCGCGCGACAGCAGCCCGCGGTTGGCGCGGGTGAACTCCAGCACGTTCGGCATCGCCGCCACCACCTGGTCGGCGGCCTTGCGGTCCGCCGCGAAGTTGTCCTTGCCGCCGAGGTAGTAGTCGTACATCCGGGCCACGCTGGGCGTCTCGGGATCGACCGGCCACTCAGGACGGTGCTCACCATTCACGGGCGGACCTCCCTGTCCGGGTATCCGATCGCATGAGATTGTAGAGACGAAAGCCGGACGTTTTCGATCATTTGCGACCTCTTGCTCAAATAGGACCGTTCCAAGGACAGAACGCCCATCGAACGAGATGATCACGCGTGTGGCCGTCTCCTCGGCGGATCGGAGGACTCGGCTCCGTGCAGGTATTCCTCACCACCGACCGGCTGCTGCTGCGGCGGTTCACCGAGAACGACCTGGACGACCTCGTCCGGCTCGACGGCGACCCGGAGGTCATGCGGTTCCTGACCGGCGGCAGGCCGACCCCCCGCGCCCACCTGAGAGACCAGACCCTCGCCAGGATCCTCGACTGGTACGAGCGGGGCGCGCTCAGCCGGTGGGCCGCGGTCGAGCGCTCCACCGGCGACTTCATCGGCTGGCTGGCCCTCGAACCGGGCGACGGCCACGACGTCCGGCAGGCCGAGCTCGGCTACTGCCTGCGCGCGGCCAGCTGGGGACGGGGATATGCCACCGAAGCGTCACGGGCCCTGATCGCCAAGGCGTTCACCGACCTCGGCGTCCACCGCGTCTTCGCCCAGACCATGGCCGTCAACGCCGCCTCCCGCCGCGTCATGGAGAAGTCCGGCCTGACCTACCTGCGCACCTTTCACCGGCACTGGGACGACCCCATTCCCGGCACCGAACACGGCGAAGTCGAATACGAACTCCTCCGCGCCGACTGGGCCCGACGCCGCGGCACCTGACCCTGCGGATTTCCGCAGGGAACGGGGTGCGGCGCGGAGGACGGAATTCGGTGGTCCGCCGCATGGGAGGGAAACCGGTCCCGGAATAGCTTCGTCCGCGTGAAGATCAAGAAGCCGGTGACGGTACGGGTGGCGCGGTGGAGCGCGCGGCGGCCCTGGGCGGCGATCGGCCTGTGGACGCTTTTCGTCGGGCTGTGCCTGGCGCTGGGCGGCGCGGCCGGCACCAACAAGATCAGCGACGCGGAGTCCGGCGTCGGCGAGTCGGGACGGGCCGGGCGGATCGCGGCGTCCGGGCGGTTCCCCGAGCGGCCCGAGGAGAGCGTCCTCATCACGCGGACGGAGGGCGGGGTCCTCGACGCGAGGACGGCACGGGCGGCGGCCGAGGACGTCGTCCGGCGGATGAGGGCGCTGCCGGAGGTCGAGTCGCTGGGACGGCCCGTCCGGTCGCCCGACGGCACGGCGGTGCTGGTGCCGGTCACCATGAAGGGCGACGCGGAGTCCGCCGACCGGCGGGTGGGGCCGCTGCTCGACCAGAGCGCCGCGGTGCAGCGGGCGCATCCGGGGCTGCGGGTGGAGCAGGTCGGCACGGGCTCCACCGCGAAGGGGCTGGGCGAGACGCTCGGCGAGGACTTCCGGCGCGCCGAGTTCATCAGCCTCCCGCTCACACTGCTGATCATGCTCGTGGTGTTCGGGGCGGTCGTCGCCGCGGGAGTGCCGGTGGCGCTGGCGCTGTCGTCGGTGGCGGCGGCGACGGGGCTGTCCGCGCTGGTCTCCCACCTGCTGCCCGCGACCGGCGCGATCGGCAACGTGATCCTGCTGATGGGCATGGCAGTCGGCGTCGACTACTCGCTGTTCTACCTCAAGCGCGAGCGCGAGGAGCGGCGCCGGGGCAGGCCGGACGCGATCGAGATCGCGGCGGAGACGTCCGGGCACACCGTCGTGGTGTCGGGCGTCACGGTGGTCGTCGCGATGGCCGGCCTGTACCTGGCCGGGGAGGCGACGTTCTCCTCGCTGGCCACCGGAGCGATCATCGTCGTGGCGGTCGCCGTCCTGGCGTCGCTGACGGTGCTGCCCGCGCTGCTGGCCCGGCTGGGACGCTGGGTGGACAGGCCGAAGGTCCCGGTGCTGTGGCGGCTCAGCATGAGGCCGGGGGAGTCGCGGCTGTGGCCCGCACTGCTCCGCCCGGCGCTCGACCATCCGGCCGTGACGCTGGCGGTCTCCACGGCGCTGCTCCTGCTGCTCGCGGTGCCCGCTCTGGACATGCGGCTCAAGCAGCCGGGGTCGGACGACCTGTCCCGCGACATCCCCGTCGTGCGGGCGATGGACCGGCTGACCCGCGCGTTCCCGAGCGAGGGGACCGTCCACCAGGTCGCCGTGCGGGCACCGGCCGACCGGTCCGGGGAGGTGGAGGCCGCCCTCGGCGCCCTGGCCCGGCGCACGGCCGGGGACGCCCTCTTCGCGCACGACCGCCGTCCCCGGATCAGGTCGTCGGCCGACCGCCGGGTCCACGTGGTCGACATCGCGACTCCCCACACGCCCAACAGCGAGGGCGCCCGCCGCTCGCTGGAGCGGCTGCGAGCCTGGGTGCCGCAGCAGGTGGGCGGCGTCCCGGACGCGGAGTACGCCGTCACCGGCAAGGTCGCCGAGGGCGTCGACTTCACCGGCCACCTGGAACGGCGCCTGCCGCTGGTGGTGGGATTCGTCCTGCTGCTGACCCTGGTGACGATGGGCGCCATCTTCCGCTCACCGGCGATCGCCCTCTCCACCACGCTGCTCAACCTCCTCTCGGCGGGGGCCGCGTTCGGGGTGCTGGTGGCCGTCTTCCAGCACACCTGGGCGGAAGGGGCGCTGGGCTTCACCTCGTCCGGCGCGGTCGTCTCCTGGCTGCCGCTGTTCCTGTTTGTGATGCTGTTCGGCCTGTCGATGGACTACCACGTGTTCGTCGTGAGCCGGATCCGCGAGGCCGCCGCGCGCGGCCTGTCCACGAGGGACGCCGTCCGCGACGGCATCACCCGCTCGGCGGGCGTGGTCACCAGCGCCGCGATCGTCATGGTCGGCGTCTTCTCGATCTTCGGAACGCTCAGCATGGTCGAGTTCAAGCAGCTGGGCGTGGGCCTGGCGGCGGCCATCCTGATCGACGCCGTGGTCATCCGCGTCTTCGTCCTGCCGTCCCTGATGGCGCTGCTCGGCCCCTGGAACTGGTGGCCCGGCCCGCCGGCCCGGCCCGCGCCGCCGCGGGTCCCCGCCCGGATCGGCGCCGCTACGCCGGACCGCCGCCGTCGGTGAAATGCGTCAGAAGCATCTCGACCAGTGCGGTGACGTCTGCGTCCGCCATCGGTTCGCCGGTCATGCCCATCCGGTGCAGCAGGGTTCCGACGGCGACGTCGATGAAGAGCAGGACCCGGTCCTCCGGCTCGCCGAGAGCATCCTGCAGCGCGGTGCGGTAGGGGGTCTGGAGCCGTGAGGACAGGACCTCGCGCAGCTCCGGGTCGCTCACGGCGTCGCTGAACACGCCCGCGAACGCGTCCCCCACACCCGGCTCGGCGATCTTCGCCGCGATCCAGTGCACGGCCGAGGACATGAGCTCGGCCCGGTCGGCGCCCTCCAGCGGGACCGGGCCGAACGCGTCCAGGAGGCAGTCCACGATCAGCGCGCCCTTCGTCGGCCAGCGACGGTAGATCGTCGTCTTGGCGACGCCGGCCGCGGCGGCGATGCGGTCGACGGTGGCGCGCGCGTAGCCGAGATCACGCACCGTGCTCAGCGTCGCGGCGAACACCGCCGCGTTGACGCCGGAGCGCGGGCGGCCCGGTGGCCTGGCGGAAGCGGTCGCTGGTGGCACGTCCAGACGATACCGTCGCGCCCCGGCGTCGATCAGGGGTTCACCGCTCTCGCGCGCCGGTCGTGCTCGACGCGGAGTGCAGCCGGCCGCGCAGGAAGGCGAGGATCTCGGCGCGTGCGGGCCGGGCGTCCGGGATCAGTCCGGGCATGCTGAGGAACCCGTGGATGGCCGTCGGGTGGCAGGTGACGCGGGCGTCCGTGCCGTCCGCGCGGAGCCGGTCGACGTAGCGGCGCCCGTGGTCGTCCCCGGGGTCCAGCGCGCCGGTGACGACCAGTGCGGGGGGCAGGTCGGCGAGGCTGTCGAACTTCACCGGGGACACGCTGCGCGGGTCGAGGGTCGGCGGAACGCTCAGCCGGCGGGCCGTGAGCCATTCGGACACCGACAGCCCGGGGTTGCCGGAGTTCGCGGCGACCGACGGGTAGTCGGCCATGGTGTCGGTCCAGTCCGTGCTGGGGTAGCAGAGCACCTGGGCGTGCAGGGGCGGGCCGTCCTTGCGGGCGCGCAGGGCGACGAGCGCGGCGAGGGTGCCGCCGGCGCTCTCGCCGAGGACGGCGACGGCCGCGGGGTCGATGCCCCAGCCGAAGGGGTCCTCGACGAGCCGGGCGAGCGTCTCGTAGCCGTCGTCGACCGGCTCCGGCAGCGGATGCTCGGGGGCGAGGCGGTACTCCACCGACACCACGACCGCGGGGCAGTGGGCCGCGAGGTGGCTGTTGAGCCAGTCGTTCTGCGCCGGGGTGCCCACGATGAAGCCGCCGCCGTGGAACGACAGGACGAGCGGCAGCCCCGGGCCGGCGTCCTCCGGGCGGTGCACCCGGAGCCTCAGGCGGCGGCCCGGGAGGTCGATGGCGTGTTCCTCGATGCGGGCGCCGCGGTCGGGCCGGCCGGTGATGATCCGCATCGCGCGGGACGCCCGCAGGCGGTTGACCTTCCCGCGCGCCGCGATCACCTGCTCCTCGGTGAGCGCCTCCCAGTCGACCTTGTCCCTGAGGACGATGCGGGCGCGCAGCGGAACCTTGGCTGTCATGATGACCTCCCTGTATTTACGCTACCAACAGTAGCGTAATAGAGGAGCCGGGTCATGGGAGGGGGCGTCGGGTTGCGTTGGCGGTCCTCCTCTGTAAATGTTTACTGCATGTCGGAGAGCAAGGCTTCGCTCCTGGCCGCGGCGGCCGAGGAGTTCGCCCAGTACGGCCTTCGGGGTGCGCGCGTCCAGGCGATCGTCAAGCGGGCGGGCGTCAACGAGCGGATGATCTACCACCATTTCGGCAGCAAGGACGGCCTGTACAGGGCCGTCCTCGAAGACCAGATGGCCGCGCTGCACGACGCGTGGCACCCGGCCCTGGAGAGGGCGCGGACCCTCGCGCCGTACGAGGGCGTGGCCGAGGCGCTCGGCGCCTTCGCCGACGCCCTCTCGGGGCGGCCCGTCCTGATCGGGCTCTGGCTTCACGAGTCCCTGGGGGGCTGGCAGACCCTGCCCCTGCCCTCGGCCGACTCGCTTCCCGCGGAGCTGCGGGAGTTGTACGAGCGCGGCCAGGCCGAAGGAGTCTTCCGCGGCGACCGCCCATTCGAGATCGCTTACGGCATCGCGATGAGCGCCCTCATCGGCGGCGTGGTCCTGGGGCGGCGCGGAGACGCCCTGGCGCGGGACAGGGGCATCGACTTCACCGCGCCGGAGACGCGGCGGCTGGTGCTGGAGCAGTTGCTGGACGGCATGACCGGCTCCGCGCGACCCGCGCGGGGGGAGTAGGCCGGCCGTACGGCGAGCGCCGGTGCTCCCGCACGCGGCGCGCAGTAAATATTTACTGAAGAGGAGGACCCGGTCCGATGACAGTGTCCGCGACAGCGGTCGGGGAGCCGGCCGGCGGGCGCCTGCCCGCCCGGCTCGTCATGCTCATGCTCACGATCGCCCTGGGGTCGATCATGATGCAGCTCGACGCGACGATGACCAACATCGCCTACGACACGCTGCTCGAGCAGTTCGACAGCTCGTTGCTCACCATCCAGTGGGTCACCACCGGGTACCTGCTGGCGATGGCCGCGGTCATGGCCCTGTCCGGGTGGGCCCTGGAGCGGTTCGGCGCCCGGAAGATGTGGATCACCTGCATCTCCCTGTTCCTGGTCGGATCCGTCCTGTGCGGGTTCGCCTGGGACGTCTCCAGCCTCATCGGGTTCCGGGTGGTCCAAGGGCTCGGCGGAGGCATGGTCCTGCCCCTCGGCATGGCGATCCTCGCCCAGGAGGCGGGCCCCTCGCGGCTCGGGCGGGTCATGGGGGTGATGGGCGTCCCCTCCGCGCTCGGGCCCGTGCTCGGACCCGTCCTGGGGGGCCTCATCGTGGACGACTGGAACTGGCGCTGGATCTTCTTCATCAACATCCCGGTCTGCCTCGCCGCCATCGCGATGGCCTGGCGCGTCATGCCCACCCGGACGTCCCCGGACGCCGGGAGGCTCGACGTCCTCGGGCTGCTGCTGCTCTCGCCGGCCTGCGCCGTGGTCGTCTTCGGGCTGACCGAGGCCAGCAGGTACAGGTCGTTCGCCGACCGGCACGTCGCCCTCCCGCTGGCCGCGGGAACCGTGCTCCTCGTCCTGTTCTGCCTGCACGCCCTGCGCGTCCGCGACCCGATCCTCGATCTGCGGCTGCTGAAGATCCGCAGCTTCCTGTCCTCCTCGGCCGTGCTCTTCTTCGCCAGCGTCGCCCTGTTCGGCGCGGTGGGAGTGCTGCCGCTCTACTCCCAGCAGGTGCGCGGGCGCAGCGCCCTGGAGGCCGGCCTGCTGCTCGTCCCGCAGGGCCTGGGGATGGCGGTCTCGCTGATCGCCGTCGGCCGGCTCGCCGACCGGGTCACCGCGCGGGTCCTGGTCGTCGGCGGTCTCGTGCTGACGGGTGCGGGCGCGCTGGTCTTCACCCGGCTCGGCGCCGAGAGCAGCGAGGCGCTGCTGAGCGCGGCCCTCCTGGTCAACGGCTGCGGCATGGGCGCGGTGATGGTCCCGGCGATGGCGGCCGCCATCCGCGACGTCCCCGCGCCGATGATCCCGCGGGCCAGCGCGGCGAACCGGATCATCATGCAGATCGGCTCCTCGTTCGGGGCCGCGGTCCTGCTCATCGTCGCGCAGGGGCGCCTGGACGAGCTGATCGCCGCGGGGCGCCTCACGCCCGACGGGCTGGCCGGCGCCTACGGCCGCACCTTCTGGTGGGTGCTCGGCTTCGCCGCCGTCTCGATCCTGCTCGCCCTTCTCATTCCGGCCCGGGCGCCCCGGCGTGACGAGGCGGCCTCCGGACGACCGCGGTCCGCCGAGTCCGGTCCGCCGCGCGTCTCCGGTCATCCGGACGTCTAGGTTGGCGGGATGGAGGCGGTCGCCCTGGACGGGCTGGACAGGGCGCTCGTCCACGCCCTGCACGTGGACGGGCGTGCGAGCTTCAGCCGGATCGCGGCCGTGCTGGGAGTGTCGGACCAGACGGTGGCGCGGCGGTACCGCCGGCTGCGCACGACCGGCGCGCTGCGCGTGGTGGGCCGCCCGGTGGCGCAGCGGCTCGGCTGGGTGGAATGGGTGCTGCGCATCCAGGCCCTGCCCGAGGCGGCCAACGCGATCGCGGACGCGCTGGCCCGCAGGGACGACACCCTGTGGGTCAGCCTGACCTCGGGCGGCACGCAGATCGTCTGCGTCGTGCAGGCGCGGGACCGGCGGCGGCGCGACGCGCTCCTGCTCGGGCAGCTCCCCCGGACGCCGCAGGTCACCGGGGTCAGCGCGCACTGCGTGCTGCGGGTGTTCGCCGGGGGCCCGACCGGGTGGCACGGCCGGACCGACGCGCTCACGTCCGCGCAGATCGCCGCGCTGACCCCCGGTCCGGGCGACCGGGACGGTGATGCCGTCGCCCTGACCCAGGACGACGAGCGGCTGATGGAGGTGCTCCTCCAGGACGGGCGGGCGGGGTACGCGGACCTGGCCAGAGCGATCGGAGCCTCGGAGATGACGGCCCGGCGCAGGCTCGACCACCTGCGCCGCACCGGGGCCGTCTTCTTCGACGTGGACATCGACCCGCTGCTGCTGGGCTACGACACGATGGCCATGCTGTGGCTCACCGTCGAGCCGTCCGCTCTGCGGCGGACGGCCGAGGCTCTGGCCGCGCATCCGGAGGCCGCCTTCGTGGCGGCGACCACGGGGCCGACGAATCTGCTGGTGTTCGCCGCCTGCCGGGACGTGGCGGCCCTGTACGAGTACCTGGAAGAGGGGATCGGCGCGCTGCCCGGCGTCCGCCAGGTGGAGAGCGCGCCCATCATCCGCAGCAGCAAGCGGATCGGGGCCGCCCGAGCTTCAGGATGACCTGGTGGAACAGGTCGCCGCCGTCAGTCCGCCTGCTGGAAGGCGAGCGCCGCCCCCCGTGCCTGGGCCGCGCCGACGAAGAAGCCGCCGCCCGGCAGGTCCCGCGTGGTGAATCCGTTCCCCTCCACCAGCGTCCGCGCGGCGCCGAGGTCGGCGACCGCCACCGTCTGGCCCGCCATGTACGGCAGGGCCGGGATCTCCTCACCGGGCAGGACCTGGCCGAAGTCCGAGGCCGCGATCGTCTCCACCTGCCCCAGCGCCAGCCGCAGCACCCGGCGCGGACCCTCGGCGACGGCGGGCACGCCCAGGATGCGCGCGTACCGGCTCGCGGTGGCGGCGAGCTCGCCGTCGTCGACCACCAGCAGGACGCTTTCCAGATGGGTCGCGCCGTTGGCGTGCTTCAGGTACCGGGGCTGGTGGATCAGTTCCGGCGTCAGGTGGCGGGCGGCGTGCACCAGACCCTCGGGCGTGAGCGACCGCTCCAGGTGGACGGCCTGGAACCGGGCCGTGGCGGAGCCGTAGGGGGTGTCGACGTCGCGCTGGAGGGGCAGCACCCCCGACGAGGACAGCCCCGCCCGGCGCAGCCGCGCCTCGGCGGCCTCCGCGTCCACGCAGCCGAACGAGTAGCCGTGCAGGCCCTCGTACTCGGCGATCAGCGGGCGGATGTTCCACGGGTCGACGCTCCCGTCGCCGAACAGCCCGAGCAGCTCAAGGTAGTTCTGTCCGAACAGGGCGCAGCGGTTGCCGGCGCCCATCGGCCCGCGCTCGCCGCCGGGACGGGCGGAGCCCATGTGCATCGACAGCGGGCTCAGGGTGAAGCCCAGGGCCTCGTAGGCCGCGGCCGTCGCGTCCATGTCGGTGGTGTAGAGGACTGAGTGGTCGATCCGGTCGATGTCGGTCATGAGCCCAGCGTCTGCGCCGCCCCCCTCGCCGCTCCAGCCGGGCGACCGGAACCGAGGTTTTCCGACATCCGAGCACCCGCCGGTGAGGGAACGGCACGCCGCGGGGCCGGTCATGCGAAGCCGGGCGCGCCCCTCCGAGGTTCAGGGATCGCGGATCTGGGCCGTGGCCAGGCCTGCGAGGATCCCGTCCACGGTCTGGCCGGGTGTGAGGGCGGACGTGTCCAGCCACAGGCCGCGGCGCGGCGTCTCGCGGCGCAGGACGGCGTCGAGCGCGGCGGGCGTCCAGGAGCCGCCGTAGGCGCGCTTGTCGCGGCCGGCTTCACGCGCTGCGACCGCCTGGGGGTCGGGAGCCAGGACGACCACGTACAACGGGCCCGGCGGCGCGTCGGTGGCCGGCGAAGTGCGTCAGTGGCCGGGGAAGTGCGTCAGGGAGTTGAGGACCGGGACGAGGTAGTGCTCCTCGCGGTCGAGGTGGGTCAGCAGCTCGACCGACAGCCGTTCCACCTCCTCGCGGAGGCCCGGGGCGGCAGGAGCGGCGGCGGGTCGACCTTCCGGCGCTCGCCCGGGCCACGGCGGGCCTGGCCGAGTGCGTCGCCGGGATCCGGCTGCACGGCGCGGGGCGGGTGATCCGCGTCGCCCCCGACGGCGGGAACGCCTCCGGGCCCCCGGCGCCCGCGTCCACCGCGGCGCCTGTCGTCCTCGACGAGGAGGAGATCGGCGCGGTCTGGCTGGAACGCCCCGGACCGCCCGGCCCGCTCGACGAAGCGGTCCTGGACCGGCTCGCCATCGCGGCCGCCGCGATCGTCGAGCGGTACGGCCCGGCCCGCACCACCATGGCCGATCCCGCCCTGGTCGAGCTGGTGATCAGTCCCGGCGGCGACGAGGCGGCCAGGGCGCGGGCGCTGCGGCTGCTGGGCTTCGCGGCCGACCTGCCCGTCCGCGTCGCCGCCGTCCGGTCACCGCTTCCCCTCGACCGGATCGGCGCCCTGGTCTGCCCCGGCCGCCCGGTGAAGGCGGCGCCGCTCGCCGGCGTCGGCGTCATCCTGGCCGCGGCCGTCGACCCGGCCCGGTTCCCGGCGGGCGTCCGCGCGGGCGTCGGCACACCGGGACGGCCCGACCGCTCCTGGCGTGAGGCCCGTACCGCCCTGCGCTTCACGGGCGCGCGCGAACCCGTCGTCCGCCATGAGGACCTGGGCGCGCTGGCGCTGCTCGCCGAGATACCCTCCGCGGCCGCGCGCGACAACGCCGACGTGGCCGCGATCGCCCGGCTCGCCGGAACCGGGGACGAGCTCGACACGCTGGAGGCCTACTGCGCCACCGGGTCTCTGCGCCAGGCCGCCGACCGGCTCCACCTGCACCACAGCAGCGTCGCCCGCCGGCTCGAACAGCTCGCGAAGACCATGGGCTTCGAGCTCACCGAGCCCTCGGGACTGACCCGGGCCAGGCTCGCCCTCACCATGTGGCGGGTGCTCGGCGGCTGAGAGGCCGCCGGCAGCGAGCGGATAGGGCCCGAGCCTCGGGGGTTGGGGTCCTAGGGCCCTGATCAAGGGATCGGCTTTCTCCGAAGAATGGCTCGTGCGGCCCAAGGGATGGGTCGGGGCACAGAGGGGAATTCCCGGATGAAGAAGGCAGGGTTGACGCTCGCCGGTGTGGCCGTTCTGGGCACTGCGGCCGTGGTGGGGACCACGGTGGTGTCCGGCGGGGACGCCAGGCCGACCACCAGTGTCGCGGCGAAGAAGGAGCTCGGGGCGCAGCCGGGGAAGAGCGGGCCGTCGGCGCAGAAGAAGGGCCAGAAGTGCACCGACAAACGGGTCGCGCGCGGAAAGCGACAATTCGCCGGCACCTGGACCCGCTGGGAGAACCAGGACCCGTGGACCGTGTCGGGCTGGGGGCCCGGCACCATGAACGCCGCGACCTCGTACACGGTGGGGCACACGGTCACCATCTCGTACGGCGCCACGGTCGAGAGCATCAACGCCACCCTCGGATACCAGGCCAACAAGCAGTGGCAGAGGACCCTCGGGTACACGCCGACGCTGAAGGGGAAGAAGCACTACCGGCTCGACATCGGCCGGGTCTACAAGATCTACCAGTTCGACGTGTACGAGCCGACCGGCACGTGGATGGCCGACCTGTCCGGGATGGGGCGCAGCCAGTGCGTCGGCCTGCATGACGTGTACGTGGGGAAGGGCAAGGCGCTCTACTTCTGGAAGCTCGACCACCGCCTCAGGGTCACCCCCAAGAAGAAGCGCTGACCCCTCTCCCCGCGAGCCCGCCGACCACAACGGGCGGGCTCGCGCTGGACAAAATAGGTAGACCGGTCTACTTTCTCGCCATGACGTTGAGCGAGGGTGAGGCCGGCCAGGCCATGGTCCTGGGGGCGACGGGGTTCATCGGCCGGTGGCTGGTGGCGGAGCTGCTGGAACGGGGGCGGCCGGTCGTCGTGGCCGTCCGGGGCGGCGGTGCGCGCGGCGGCGAGCTGCGGGGATGGCTGCGGGAGCACGGCGTGGGCGGCACCGGGGCGCGGCGGGTGGCAGCCCCCCAAAAACCGGCCCCCACCCCGGCGTGGGCGCCGTCACCCCCGCCCCCGGCGCCCCCGCCC
>NZ_JBFARL010000156.1:0-19254 GCF_040674655.1 Actinomadura sp. NPDC049753
GTCCAGAACGAGGACGAGGATCACCGCGCCCGCGCCTCGCCGGGCGCGGACGCCGCCAGCGCCGTCGCCGGCGCCGCTGCCAGCGCCGCCGTCAGCGCCAGCGCGGAGACGGCCGCGAGCGCCCCCGCCGGCCCGCGTCCCGGCCTCATCCGCCCGCCCCTTCCCCGCGGGCGCGGTGATCCTCGTCCTCGTTCTGGACCCGCAGGGCGTTCAGGGCGAAGGCGACCATGTGGTAGTGGCCGATCAGCATCACCAGCTCGATCAGCTCGCGCTCCCCGAAGCGCGTGGCCAGCTCCGTCCACGCGGCGTCGCTGATCGTGCCGCGCTCGTGCAGCTCGTCCGCGGCGGCCAGCACCATGCGGTCGTCGTCGCTCCAGCCGTGCCCGTCCGGGTCCTCGCGGAGCGCGGCGATCTCCTCCTCGGTGAGCCCCGCGTCCAGCGCGACCCGCCGGTGGTGGTCCCACTCGTACGCGCAGGACCGGTGGTGCGCCGTGCGCAGGATCGCCAGCTCGCGGTCGCGGGCGCCCAGCGTCCCGTTCATCAGCAGCATGGAGCCGAACCCGATCCACGACCGGAACAGCTCCGGGTGCCGGGCGAGCGTGGTGATGACGTTCAGGGGCCCGATCGTGTCGGTCACGGCCCGGACGACGTCGTCCCACTCCTCCTCCGGGAGCGGGTCGAAGCGCGGGACGCGGTCTCCTGGGGTGTCGGCGCACATGGCGACATTTCTGCCACCGATCAGTGGGAAAGTTCTAGTGCGCCGGCAAAACTTGGCCGGATCGTGTCACGGGGGACACGGAAGGCGGGCGGGTCAGGTGCTGCGCGTGGTGGCCGCCACCGCGAGCTCCGCCAGCGCCTCCCGGGCGCCGTCGGTGATCGGGGCGGTCTCCAGGGCCTTCTCCGCCTCGCGCAGGTAGCGCCCGATCATGGCCTCGCACGCGGCGAGGCCCCCGGTCTCCTCGATGACGGCGCGCAGCTCGTCCACGCCGGGACGGTCCAGCGCCGGGTCGCCGAGGCGGCGCTCCAGCGCCGCGGCCTGGCTCGCGGAGGCGCGTTCCAGGGCGAGCGCGACCAGGACGGTCCGCTTGCCCTCGCGCAGGTCGTCGCCCGCGGGCTTGCCGGTCTCGGCCGGGTCGCCGAACACGCCGAGCACGTCGTCGCGGAGCTGGAAGGCGATGCCGAGCGGCAGGCCGTAGCCGGTGAGCGCGGCCGCCACGTCGGGGCGGGCGCCGGCCAGGGCCGCGCCGAGGTGCAGCGGGCGCTCGATCGTGTACTTGGCGCTCTTGTACTCCACCACGCGCAGCGCCGTCGCGACGTTCGCCTGGCGGCGCGCCCCCTCCAGCATGTCGAGGTACTGGCCGCACATGACCTCGGTGCGCATCAGGTCGTAGACCGCCCGGCCGCGCGACCTGCTCGCACCGTCCAGCCCGGAGGTCTCGAACATCTCGCCCGACCAGGCCAGGCACAGGTCGCCGAGCAGGATGGCGGCGCCGCCGCCGAAGGCCTCGGCGTCGCCCGGCCACGCCTGGGCGCGGTGCAGCGCCTCGAACCGCCGGTGGGCGGACGGCTGGCCGCGCCGGGTGTCGCTGGAGTCCATCACGTCGTCGTGGATCAGCGCGCTCGCCTGGAGCAGCTCCAGGGACGCGGCGGCGGCCACGATGCCGGGCCCGTCCTCGCCGCCCGCCGCGCGCCACCCCCAGTAGCAGAAGGCGGGACGCAGCCGCTTGCCGCCGCCGAGCAGTGCGTCCAGGGCCGACAGCAGCGGTGCGAGGTCCTCGCTGATGGCGCGCAGCGCGGGGCGCCGGCGGTCGACGAAGGCCAGCAGCGCCTCGTCGACCTCCTTGCGGATCCGGGTGGTCGACATGCCGAGATCGTATCCACCTGGGTGCTTTCCACCCTCCATCGTGAACGTGAGATGTCATAAGATCTACGGAAATGCGGACATAACGCATGTCCGGTGTGGCGAGCATCACGCGGATCGGCGGCCCCCCGCCCTTCCCGGCCGCGCCGGTCCGCTCGGGCGCGCTTCTGTAGGCTTGGGGAATGCGACCCGTACGCCCCCACAGGCCCCCGACCGTCCGAGAACTGCTCGCCTCGGGCGAGCGCTCGTTCTCGTTCGAGTTCTTCCCGCCCAAGACCGACAAGGGCGCGCGGAACCTGTGGCGTGCGATCCGCGAGCTGGAGTCCCTGCACCCGACGTTCGTGTCGGTCACCTACGGCGCGGGCGGCGGCACCCGCGACACGACCGTCGACATCGTCGAGCGCATCGCCACCGACACCACCCTCACGCCGGTCGCGCACTTCACCGCCGTGAACCACTCCCAGGCGGAGCTGCGCAACCTGATCGGCCGGTTCGCCGCCGCCGGCGTCCGCAACGTCCTGGCGCTGCGCGGCGACCCGCCCGGCGACCCGATGGGGGAGTGGGTCAAGCACCCGGACGGCGTCGAGTACGCCGCCGAGCTGGTCCGGATGATCCGCTCCTACGGCGACTTCTGCGTCGGCGTGGCCGCGTTCCCCTACAAGCACCCGCGCTCGCGCGACATCGAGAGCGACACCCGTTACTTCGTGGACAAGTGCCGGGCCGGCGCCGACTACGCCATCACCCAGATGTTCTTCCGCGCCGAGGACTACTTCCGGCTGCGCGACCGCGTCGAGGCCGCCGGCTGCGACGTGCCGATCCTGCCCGGCATCATGCCGGTCACCCAGCTCAGCACGATCGAGCGGTCCGAGCAGCTGTCGGGCGCGCCGTTCCCGCCCGAGGTCAGGGCCCGCTTCGAGGCCGTCGCGGGCGACCCGGAGGCCGTCCGCCGGCTCGGCATCGAGCACGCCGCCGAGCTGTGCGTCGAGCTGCTGGAGCAGGACGCGCCGGGCATCCACTTCATCACGTTCAACAAGTCGACGGCGACGCGCGAGGTCTACTCGCTGCTGGACGGCGCCGGGTACGGCGCGAGCGGCAGCCGCCCGCCCATCACCGCGTAGCGGGGCCCGCCGCCCGGGAACTCGAAGTCGGCCAGCAGGTCGACCAGGCCGACCGAACGGTAGAGGTGGCGCGCCGGGGTGTCCGGCGTCCTGTCGAGCGTCGACAGGACCACCGTCCGCTCCGGCCGCCCGCCGCACAGCGCGTTGAGCAGCGCCCGGCCGAGGCCCCTGCCCTGCGCCTGCGGATGGACGTGCAGCTCGGCGACCTCGAAGGCGTCCTCCAGCCACGAGTCGGCGTGCTCGGGCCCCTCGCGGTCCGACAGCGCCTGGTAGACGACGTCGTGCCACCACTGGCCGCGCGCCCCGTGGAAGCCGTAGGCGAACCCCTGGACGGGCGCCGGCATGACGGGCAGCGCCCCGCGCCGCTCGACCACGAACGCGCGGAACCCCGGATACGAGGAATGGCGCTCCATGATGGTGTGCCGGCCCGGGAGCTGCTCGTTCGGCGGTTCCATCGCTGCCGCGTACACGTCCAGCATGGGGCTCAGCCTGCGTAGGAAGGCGCGTTCGTCGATCTCGCGAAGCTTCGGGTCCCTCACCCGACAGAGACTAGACCCGCGTGATGGTCCGCTGGGTCGCGGAGAGCCGATCGTAGAGGTCCCACAGGATCCGGTCGGCGGCCTTCCGCAGCGTTCCGCGGCTGGCGTCGAGCTGCCCGCCCCACTCGCGCGCCTCCGGGCCGAGCCACGCGTCCGTCCCGCCGAGGGTCTTCACGGGCCCGTCCAGGGCCTGCCGGAGCCGGTCGATGCTGCCGTAGGCGTCCGAGTACGCCTGGTAGAGCTGCTGGTACTCCGGGTTCGGCTGCTCGGCGGGCGACAGCCGGGCCGACGCGGCGCCCGTGATCGGCGGGGGCAGGCTGCCGGGAGGCGGTGGAGCGGCCATGGCGACCTCTCAGGCGGTGGCGGTGGACGGGTGCAGGTCGAGCCGGGCGAGGGCCTCGCGCGTGCGGCCGCTCATGTCGGCGCCCAGGAGCACCTGGACGGCCACGGGACGGACCCCGGCGCGGTCGGCCTCGGCCAGGAAGGCGCGCAGCCACTTCACATCCATCGTCAGATGGTGGCTGGACGTGCCGAGGGACTGCTGCACCGCCGCCAGCCGCGCCCTGTCGCCCTGGGCGGCCTTCAGCAGCTCCGCGGCGGTCGCCGGGCCGAGCCGCTCGTACAGCTTCTCGGTGTAGTCGGGGTCGCCGGCGTTGGCCTCCAGGTGCTTCCAGACGGTGTCCGGGACGGGACGGCCGTGCTGGAGGGACGCCGCCGCGGCCAGCGCGTCGGCCCTGGCGGCCCGGGCGGCGGCCGGCCGGTCGGGGAAGTTGCCGATGTCGCCGGCGCCGTGCGGGGTCGGCTGCGGCGTCGCCTTCGCGGGCGGGGTCCGGTGCGGCGGCGCCTTCACCGGCCGCGGCGCCCCCACCGGGCCGCCGCCGGTCTTCCCCGGCGCCGGGGCCGGGGTGGGCGCCGGCGGCATGTCGATGCCTCCGCCGGGGGAGGGATGGGTGACCGCGAAGTTGTACCGGCGCGTCAGCATCCCGAGCTGCTCGGCGGCCCACCGCGCCACCTCGTCGGCCTGCCGGTACCCGGCCGCGGAGACGCCGGGCGGCGGGCGATGGCCGTTCAGCCAGCCCTGGATCGCGTTCTGCGCGTCCTGGAGCTGCCTGATGACCTGGTTGAGCGCGGGCGGGTCGATCCCCCGGAACTGCGGGTCGCGCGCCGCCGGACCCGTCCGCATCTGCGTCGCCATCACCCCTCCGGTGCTCGCCCCTGCGACGTTTCCCGACTCCCCAGAATCACACCGGTGTCACTGGCTGTCGAGGGCCTTGCGCACCGATTCGGCATCGCGCGCCACGACGGCGCTCGCGTCCGCCACGACGATCGGACGCTGGATCAGCACCGGGTTCGCGACCATGATCTCGATCCAGCGGGCCCGGTCGCGTTCGAGGTCCTTGAGCCCGAGCTCCTTGGCGACCGGCTCGTTCAGCCGCGCCACGTCCCACGGCTCGGCGCCGATGCGGGCGAGGACCTCGTCCAGCTCCCGCGCCGTGGGCGGCTCGTCCAGGTAGCGGCGCTCGGTGTACTCCACGCCCGCCTCGTCCAGCGCGGTCTTGGCGGCGCGGCTCTTCGAGCAGCGCGGGTTGTGCCACAGTTCCATCACTCCACCGTTCCCTTGCCTCGCCTGCCGTCACTCGACCTCGGCGGGGGTCCCGCCGGTGATCCTCAGCAGTTCGCCGTACGACGTGGGGAAGACGGTGTGCGGGTGCCCGCCCGCCGCCCACACCTTGTCGTGCTTGTCCAGCCAGACGTCCACCAGCGTGCGGATCGGCTCCGGGTGGCCGACCGGCGCGACGCCCCCGATCGGCTGGCCGGTCGCCTCCCGGACGAACTCCGGCGACGCCCGCCGCACCTTCGCCGCGCCCACCAGCGCCGCGACCTTCACCGTGTCGACGCGGTGCGCGCCGCTGGTCATCACCAGCAGCGGCGACCCGTCGGCGTCGAACACCAGGCTGTTGGCGATCGCGCCGACCTCGCAGCCCAGCTGCTCGGCCGCGGCCTGCGCCGTCCTCGCCGAGTCGGGCAGTTCGACGATCGCGCCCGTCGCGCCCAGGTCGAGCAGAGCCTTCGCGACGATTTCGGCATTCGGATGCATGGGTAGAACTTTAAGGTCAGCGCATGCGAGGGAGAGCGATCGACGTGCGGAAGAGCGCGGTTCTGCTGATCGCGGCCGTCGTCCTGACGGGCTGCGACGACATCGACGCGGCGGCTCCCGCCCCGTCGGAGGGGACGACGAGGGGGACGCCGTCCAAGGCGCCGGCGACGCCCACGCCGAGCCCCGCGCACCGCAAGCTGAAACCGGGCGCCAAGGGGCCCGACGTCGAGGCGCTCCAGCGGCGCCTCAAGGCACTGCACTACGACCCCGGAAAGGCTGACGGGAAGTACGGGCCCTCCACGCAGACGGCCGTGTGGGCGTTCCAGGCGGTGAACCGTCTCAAGCAGAAGAGCACTCTCTCCACCTCGTTCTGGAAGGCTCTGGACGCCCCCAAGGAGCCTCGGCCGGTGGCCGAGAAGCGCGAGAGGAACCGCGTCGACGTGGATCTGAAGCGCCAGTACCTCGTCCTCTACAAGGACGGCAGGCCGCGGCTCATCACGCACGTGTCGTCAGGGTCGGGGGAGTACTACTGCGCCAAGGACCGGGGCGCCACCGTCGCGCGCTGCCGTTACGCCACGACCGGCACGGGCGACTTCCGGACCGGACGCCGCGCCTCCGGCTGGGAGACCTCGCCCCTGGGGCAGCTCTACAACCCCATCTACTTCAACGGCGGCATCGCCTTCCACGGCGCCCTGGACGTGCCCCTGCACCCCGCCTCGCACGGCTGCGTCCGCATGCCGATGCACATCGCCGAGTACTTCCCGGACCTCGTCGGCACGGGCGTTCCCGTGCACGTCAGGCGGCCTCGCTAGCCTCCCCGCGAGAGCCGCGTCCGGGCCGCCGTCAAGCCCGCTGACCTGCGGGATACGACACGCGTTCGAACACGTTGACGAATCGCCGTCAGGGCGGTTTACTGTGAAGCGCATCGAACTTATGTTCGATGTGGTGCGGGACTCGCGGCCCGCGCCAGGGCGACGTCCCGCCGATCGCGGTGTTTCGGCGGGGCCGACGGCCGGGCGGAGAGAGGGGAAGCTCTCCGCCCGGCCGGCCCGAGCCCCGGAAGGAGGCAGAGATGTCCGGAACGATGACCGCCCGCGGAGTCCACTCCGCAGCCCAGTCCGTCCCGTCCCCCAGTCCTCGCCCACGCCACCGCCCGATGCCCGCGCCGCGCCCGGCGCACACGGCCGTCGGGCAGTTGCACGCCGCCCGCATGGGCCTCGCCGAGGCGGCCGAGGCCACCTCGCCGGCCGTCCGCTACGTGTGCGCCCACCTGGCGGCGCTGCGCGCGGCCGCGGCGGTCCTGGCGTCCAAGGAGCCTCTGGAGACCCACCGCCGCGGCCGTCCGCGCAGCGTCTGGGTGCTGCTGCCCGAGGCCGAGCCCGCGCTGCGGGAGTGGGCCGCCTTCTTCGCCGCCGGCGCCGACAAGCGCGCCGCGGCCGAGGCGGGCCTGCCGCGCGCCGTCACCCCGCGCGACGCGGAGGAGCTCCTGCACGATGCCGAGGTCTTCGTCACCCTCGTCGAGGACACCCTCGGCGTCGACGGGCAGCCCACCCTGCCCGTCCCTGAAGCCGGCTGAGCCACCCCGGAGGCCGTCCCCCTCCCCGGGCCGGCCCCGCCGGAGGCCGGGGACGCCGCCCCGCCATGGGAGGCCGCGTCCCCCCTCCGGCGGCCGGACCGATCGCGCCGGAGGGGCCGCAACCCCCCGAGCCGGCCCCTCCGGCGCGGTCTCACCCCGGTCGCGGCGCGGCGGAGGACGGTTGGTAGACATGGCCGGATGGCCGACCTACTGCCGCTGGACGGGCTGCGCGTCATCGAGCTGTCCAGCTTCGTCGCGACGCCGCTGGGCGGGATGACCCTGGCCCAGCTCGGCGCGGACCTCATCCGCGTCGACCAGATCGGCGGCGGACCCGACATCGACCGGTGGCCGCTCGCGCCGTCCGGCCGCAGCCTGTACTGGGCCGGGCTGAACAAGGGCAAGCGGTCGGTCGCCGTCGACCTGCGCTCGTCCGAAGGCCGCGAGCTGGTCGCCGGACTCGTCGCGCGCGGCGGGGCGGTCCTGACCAACGCGCCGCCCCGGCCGGGGCTGTCCTACGAGGAGCTGAGGGCCGCGCGGCCCGACCTGATCCACGTCCGGCTGCAGGGGACCCGGGAGGGCGGCAACGCCGTCGACTACACGGTGAACGCCGCCACGGGCTTCCCGTCGATCACGGGGCCGGCCGGGCAGGAGGCCCCCGTCAACCACGCGCTGCCCGCGTGGGACGTGGCGTGCGGCCTCTACATGGCCGTCGGGCTGCTGGCGGCGGAACGGCACCGGCTGCGCACCGGCGAGGGCCGGCAGATCCGGGTCGCGTTGCGGGACGTCGCCCTGGCCACCGCGGGGAACCTCGGGTACCTCGCGGAGGCCCAGCTCGGCGAGCCCCGGGCGCGGCTCGGCAACCACCTCTTCGGCGACTTCGGGCGCGACTTCGCCACGGCCGACGGACGGGTCATGGTGGCGGTCCTCACGGCCCGGCACTGGCGCGACCTGGTCGAGGCGACCGGCCTCGGCGAGGTGGTCGAAGCGCTCGAACGCGCCCTGGGCGCCGACTTCCGCCGCGCCGGCGACCGCTACGGCCACCGCGAGGCGCTGGGAGGCGTGCTCGCGTCGTGGTTCGCCTCCCGCACCTGCGGGCAGGTCGCGGACGGGCTGGAGCGCACGTCCGTCCTGTGGTCCCGCTACCGCGACTTCGCGGAGGTGGCCGCCGGACTGCGCGACGAGCCGCTCATGGCGCCGCTCGACCAGCCGGGCGTGGGCCTCCACTTGGCCCCGGGCTCGCCCGTGCGGTTCGGTGAGTCCTCGCGGCCGCCGGCTCCCGCGCCCACCCTCGGCGAGCACACGGACGAGGTGCTCCGGGACGTCCTGGGCCTGCCCCCCGAGCGCGTCGAGGCCCTGCGAGCCAACGGAACGATCACGGGCTCGTGACGCGGTCGAGCGTGGAGATCGCTGTGAGGAGCCCGCGCCACCACGAGATCCGCGAGACCGGCGTCGGCGTCGCCGAGCGGGACGTCACGACGACGCATCGGGCGCCGCCTCGGGCACGGGGTGGGGCGGCCGTAGCGCTGCTCACCCGCGAGCTGCGTGGCGGACGAGGCCACGCGCAAGCCGGGCCACGTCATCAACGCCGAACTCGTCGGGCGTGACGACCTCGGCGAGGGCCTCGGCCGGCGGCGAGCATGTCGAGGGTGACGCCACCGGCCCCTCAGCGGCGGCGCGGTAGGCGACGGCAAGGGCGGCGAGGAGCGGCGCCCAGGCCACGAGAGGCAGGTAGAGGAACCCGACCACGGTGTGGCCGGTCGGGGTCATGCCGTCCGCGGGCATGCTCCACCAGGCCGCCAGGGGTGTCCACAGCGCGGCGAGGACGGCGACGCCCGCCCACGCGGGCACCAGGACCGCCGCGGGCGGGATCGTCCGGCCTCCGGCGAACGGGACCCAGCGCGGGACGACCTCGCCCCACGGCCGCACGAGGCCGAGGGCCAGGAGGGCGGCGCCTTCGCTGAGGACTGCGAGCAGCACCAGGTACCCGGGGCCCCAGAACCCGGGAGGGCAGACGGTCCGGTAGCCCTCCTCGGTGTACCCGAGGTGGAAGCCCAGGGCGAGGCCGAGCCGCCAGACGCCGGACGGCAGCGCGAGCAGGGCGATCGCGTGGGCGGCCGGAGGCGCCCAGCGCGGGACGTGCCGTGTCGCCGGGGGCGCGGGAGGGGCTGGACGGGAGAGCACGGTCATGCAGATGATCCTGTCCGCCCCGGGCGCGGCCGCCTTCCCTCCCGTGACCGAACCGGATCCCCCCGCAGGGGGGAGCGGGGCGGTTCGTTCCACTATGAGATTGTTAGGGGGGCGAACTTCGGGAGGACGCGGTGGCGGGGCGGGGCGGGCGCGGGCTGGTCCCCCTGCTGGCCTTCCTCGGCGTGATGGCCTACTCGCTCTCGATGGCCGTGGTGACGCCAGCGCTGCCGCAGATCCAGCACGGCCTGCACACGACCCCGGCGGGCGCGGCGTGGGCGCTCACGGCGATGACGCTGTCCGCGGCCGTGGCCACGCCGGTGGTCGGGCGGCTCGGCGACCTGTACGGGGCGCGCCGCGTGCTGCTCGCCGTGCTCGCCGTCGCCACCGCCGGGACGGTCGTCGCGGCGCTGGCGGGGACGGTGCCGGTCATGCTCGCCGGGCGCGTCCTGTCCGGCGTCGGCGGCGGCGTCTTCCCGCTGGCGTACACGATCATCCGGGACGTCCTGCCGCCCGCCCGCCGGGCCCCGGCCGTCGGGTTCATGTCGTCCATGCTCGGCCTCGGCGGCGCCGTGTCGTGGTGCCTCGCGGGGCCGATCATCGACCTGCTCGGCTGGCGGTGGCTGCTGTGGGTGCCGGTCATCGGGCTGGTGCCCGGCGTCGTCCTGGCCTGGTGGATCGTTCCGGCCGGACGCGGCGGCGAGGCGCCGCGCCCGGCGGCGCGGGTCGACTGGTGGGGCGCCTCCCTCTTCGCCGCCTGGCTGGTGGCCGCGCTCACCGCCCTCACCGAGGGGATGGACTGGGGCTGGACGTCCCCCGGCGTCCTCGGGCTCCTCGCGCTCGCGCTCGCGGCGGCCGGCGCCTGGCTGTGGGTGGAGGGCCGCGTCCGCGAGCCCCTGATCGACCTGCGCCTCATGCGGGTGCGCGGGGTGTGGACGGCGAACGCCGCCTCGCTCCTGTCCGGCTACGCCCTGATGGCGGGCGGGCTGCTGTTCCCCCTGCTCGTCCAGCTCCCGGAGGGCACCGGGTACGGCTTCGGCGGGACGGCCACGCAGGCGGCGCTGCTTCAGCTCCCCGCCAGCGTCGGCATGACCGTCGCGGGCATGACGGCGGGCCTGCTCGACCGGCGCGTCGGCTCCCGCGCGGTGCTGCTCGGCGGCGCGGCGACGACCGGTCTCGGCTACGCGTTCGTGGCGGTCGAGCACGGCGCCATGTGGCACCTCTATGTCGGCGGCCTGGCGCGGGGCGTCGGCCTCGGCTTCGCCTACGCCGCCGTGGCTACCCTGGTGGTCGCGGCCGTCCCGCCCGGGGAGACCGGCGTGGCCACCGGCATCAACACGCTGCTGCGCACGGTCGGAGCGTCCCTCGGGACGCAGGTCAGCGCGGTCATCGTCGTGGCCGTCCCCGGCGACGGCGGGTTCTCCGCCGGGTTCGCGGTGAGCGCCGCCGTCATGGCGGCCGTCCTCCCGCTGGCCCTGCTCGTCCCGCGCCCGGGGCGGCGGCGCGCACGCGGAACGGGGCCCGGCGCGGTGCCGGACCCCGTCACGGTCGTGCGGTGAAGCAGGTCGTGCGGTGAAGCAGGTCGTGCGGTGAAGCAGGTCGTGCGGTGGAACAGGTGGTGCGGTGACTCAGAACGACTCGACGGCGCGGCGCGCCTCCGGGTCGAGGACGCCCCAGCCGATCAGCTCCTCGGTGAGCTCGGTCGGGGACTTGTCATAGATGACCGCGAGTGATCGCAGGTCCTCCTGACGGATGGACAGGACCTTTCCGTTGTAGTCGCCCCGCTGGCTCTGGATCGTCGCGGCGTAGCGGGCGAGAGGACCGGCCTTGTCTTTCGGAAGCTGCTGCAACCGCTCTAGATCGATCACGAGCTTGGGTGTAGGCCCGAGCGGGCTCGGCGCGGCTCCGCCGGGCAGCAACTCGGAAACCGGCACGCCATAGAAATCGGCGAGCTCGGCCAGCTTCTGAACGGTGACGGCGCGGTCGCCCCGCTCGTACGAACCCACGACGACGGCCTTCCAGCGGCCGCGTGACTTCTCCTCCACGCCGTGCAGGGACAGGCCCTGCTGGGTGCGGATGGCGCGCAGGCGCGCGCCGAGAGCCTTTGCATATTCAGACGGCATGATGCGGCCCCCCAGGCTCACTTTCGTCGTCGTCGAACCCCGGCTGTCACCGGGGGGAGACAGATTCGCGAAGCCAGGGGGCCTCAGGACTCTGTCTCCAGGGATGGTTACGGACAGTGACGGTAAAACGGGTACGGCCCCAGGTCAAGCTGATTGGAAAAAAGCGGTCGAATCCGCAGGACTCGATCCGGGCCGTCCGGATCGCGGCCGGCCCGTGCGGGCGGGGGCGCGGCGGCCCGGCCGGGCGGCCGCCCCGGCCTCCGGAACGCCTCGTAATGTGACCCCTCTCACCTGCGAAGACGGGGACCGGGCCGGGGTGCGGGGCAGGCGGGACCGGCTGCTAACGTGTGGGGGACACGACGTCCTTTAAGGCCCGTCCCGTGAGGCGGGGAAGGAGGTTTCGGCGGTGAATGCTGCCTCCAGGCAGGAGCATCGCGTGGCGGACGGTGACCCCCGGCCCAAGGCCGTTCTGGAGGGTCCCGACATCAGGCGCGCGCTGACCCGCATCGCACACGAGATCCTTGAGCGGACCAAGGGCGGCCACGACGTCCTGCTGCTCGGCATCCAGACCCGGGGCGTGACGCTGGCCGAGCGGCTCGCCGGCGCCCTGCGCGAGGTCGAGGGCCGCCCGGTGCCCTGGGGCTCGCTCGACGTGACCATGTACCGGGACGACCTGCGGATGCGTCCCGCCCGCGCCCTCGGCCGCACGGAGCTGCCCGCCGAGGGGATCGACGACAGGGTCGTCGTGCTCGTCGACGACGTGCTGTTCTCCGGGCGGACGGTCCGCGCCGCGCTGGACTCGCTGAACGACCTCGGCCGGCCCCGCGCCGTCCAGCTGGCGGTGCTGGTCGACCGCGGGCACCGGCAGCTGCCGATCCGCGCCGACTACGTGGGCAAGAACCTGCCCACCTCCATGCGCGAGACCGTGAAGGTCCTGCTGGACGAGAACGACGGGCGCGACGCGGTGCTGCTCGGCCCGACGGGGGGTACCGAATGAACCGCCACCTGATCTCCGCCGCCGACCTCACCCGCGACGACGCGCTGCTCGTCCTCGACACGGCCGAGGAGCTCGCGCAGATCGCGGGCCGCTCCATCAAGAAGCTGCCGACGCTGCGCGGCCGGACGGTCGTCAACCTGTTCTTCGAGGACTCCACCCGCACCCGCATCTCGTTCGAGGCCGCGGCCAAGCGGCTGTCCGCCGATGTGATCAACTTCTCCGCCAAGGGCTCCAGCGTCTCCAAGGGCGAGAGCCTGAAGGACACGGCGCTCACCCTGGAGGCGATGGGCGCGGACGGCGTCGTCATCCGGCACAACGCCTCCGGCGCGCCGCACCGGCTGGCCGGCTGGGTGCGGGGGAGCGTGGTCAACGCCGGCGACGGCACCCACGAGCACCCCACGCAGGCGCTGCTGGACGCGTTCACGATGCGCAAGCGCCTGGGCGATCTGGAGGGCCGCAAGGTCACGATCGTCGGGGACGTGCTGCACAGCCGGGTGGCACGATCCAACGTCCTGCTGCTGGACACGCTCGGCGCCGACGTCACCGTGGTCGCGCCGCCGACCCTGCTGCCGGTCGCGATCGACACCTGGCCCTGCGCGGTGTCCTACGACCTGGACGCCGTCATCCCGAAGAGCGACGTGATCATGATGCTGCGCGTCCAGCAGGAGCGCATGAACGCCGCCTACTTCCCGACGGTGCGCGAGTACAGCCGCCGCTACGGGCTGGACGCCGAGCGCATGGCCGAGCTGCCCGACCACGCCATCGTCATGCACCCCGGGCCGATGAACCGCGGCGTCGAGATCGCCGCCGAGGTCGCCGACTCGGTCCGCTCCACGATCGTCGAGCAGGTCGCCAACGGCGTCAGCGCGCGCATGGCCGTCCTCTACCTGCTGCTCGGAGGCTCCGAGCCCGCCATCGGCCAGGAGGTCCCCCAGTGAGCACCTACATCATCAAGGGCGCCCGGATCCTCGGCGGCCGGGCCGCCGACATCCTCGTCCGCGACGGCGCGATCGCCGCGGTCGGGACCGGCTTGGACGAGTCCGGCGCCGAGGTCGTCGACGCCGGCGGGCTCGTGGCCCTGCCCGGTCTCGTCGACCTGCACACCCACCTGCGCGAGCCGGGCCGCGAGGACGCCGAGACCGTCGAGTCCGGCACGCGGGCCGCCGCGATGGGCGGGTTCACCGCCGTCCACGCGATGGCCAACACCGACCCCGTCGCCGACACGGCCGGCGTGGTCGAGCAGGTGTGGCGCCTCGGTCGCGAGGCCGGGTACTGCGACGTCCAGCCGGTCGGGGCGGTCACCCGCGGCATCGCCGGCGAACAGCTCGCCGAGCTGGGCGCGATGGCCGACTCCGCCGCCGGGGTGCGGGTCTTCTCCGACGACGGGCACTGCGTGTCGGACGCGGTCATCATGCGCCGGGCCCTGGAGTACGTGAAGGCGTTCGACGGCGTCGTCGCCCAGCACGCCCAGGAGCCGCGCCTCACCGAGGGCGCCCAGATGAACGAGGGCGAGATGTCCGCGGCGCTCGGCCTGCGCGGCTGGCCCGCCGTCGCCGAGGAGGCGATCATCGCCCGGGACGTGCTGCTGGCCCAGCACGTCGGGTCGCGGCTGCACGTGTGCCACGTCTCCACGGCCGGCTCGGTGGAGATCATCCGGTGGGCCAAGAGCAAGGGCTGCCCGGTGACCGCCGAGGTCACCCCCCACCACCTGCTGCTGAACGACGCCAAGGCCGGGTCCTACGACCCGATCTTCAAGGTCAACCCGCCGCTGCGCACCGCCGACGACGTCACCGCGCTGCGGCACGCCCTCGCCGACGGCACGATCGACTGCGTCGCCACCGACCACGCCCCCCACCCGGTCGAGGCCAAGGAGACCGAGTGGGCCGTGGCCGCCATGGGCATGATCGGCCTGGAGACGGCGCTGCCGGTCGTCCAGGAGGCCATGATCGAGACCGGTCTGCTCGACTGGGCCGGGGTCGCCGACCGCATGTCGGTCCGCCCCGCCCGCATCGGCCGCCTCTCCGGACAGGGACGTCCGCTGGAGGCGGGCTCCCCCGCCAACATCACGCTGTACGACCCGTCGCCGCGCCGCGCCGTCGACCCGTCGGCGATGACCTCCAAGAGCCGCAACACCCCGTTCGCGGGGCTGGAGCTGCCCGGCCGGGTCGTCGCGACGTTCCTGCGCGGCAAGCCGACCGTCCTCGAAGGGAAGCTCCAATGAACCCTGCTCTGCTCGTTCTGGAAGACGGCAGGGTGTTCCGCGGGGCCGCGTACGGGGCCGAGGGCGAGACCTTCGGCGAGATGGTCTTCAACACCGGCATGACCGGCTACCAGGAGACTCTGACCGACCCCTCGTACGCGCGCCAGATCGTGGCGATGACGTCCCCCCACATCGGCAACACCGGCGTCAACGCCGAAGACCCCGAGTCGCGCCGTATCCAGGTGGCCGGCTACGTGGTGCGCGAGCCCGCCCGCGTGGCGTCCAACTGGCGCGCCACGGGCTCGCTCGGCTCGGCGCTGCGCGAGCAGGGGGTGGTGGGCATCGCCATCCCCGGCACGCGGGCGCTGACACGGCACCTGCGCGACCGGGGCGCGATGCGCGCCGGCATCTTCAGCGGCGCGGACGCCGCCCTCGCCGGAGAGGACGCCCTCGTCGAGCGCGTCCGGCAGAGCCCCTCGATGGAGGGCGCCGACCTCGCCCGGGACGTCTCCACCCGGGAGCCCTACGTCATCCCGGCGCGGGGCGAGAAGCGCTACACGGTCGCGGCCGTCGACCTCGGCATCAAGTCGATGACGCCGTACCGGATGTCCGAGCGGGGCTGCGAGGTGCACGTCCTGCCGGCCACCAGCACGGCCGGGGACATCCTCGCCCTCGCCCCCGACGGCGTGTTCTTCTCCAACGGCCCCGGAGACCCGGCCGCCGCGGACTACGCCGTGGACGCGCTGCGGGGCGTCCTCGACACCGGGACGCCGTTCTTCGGGATCTGCTTCGGCAACCAGATCTTCGGCCGCGCGCTCGGCCTCGGCACCTACAAGCTGAGGTTCGGGCACCGGGGCATCAACCAGCCCGTCCAGGACCGGACGACCGGCAAGGTCGACGTGTCGGCGCACAACCACGGGTTCGCCGTGGACGCGCCCGCCGACGGGCCGTTCGACACCCCCTACGGGCCCGGCGAGGTCAGCCACGTCAACCTGAACGACGGGTGCGTCGAGGGGCTGAGGCTGCTGGAGCGCCCGGCGTTCAGCGTCCAGTACCACCCGGAGGCCGCGGCAGGCCCGCACGACGCCTCCGGCCTCTTCGACCGTTTCTGCGAACTGATGGAGGCGTCGAAGTAATGCCGCGCCGCGAAGACCTGAACTCCGTCCTGGTCATCGGCTCCGGGCCGATCGTCATCGGGCAGGCGTGCGAGTTCGACTACTCCGGCACCCAGGCGTGCCGGGTGCTCAAGGCCGAGGGACTGCGGGTCACGCTGGTGAACAGCAACCCGGCCACGATCATGACCGACCCCGAGTTCGCCGACGCGACCTACGTCGAGCCGATCACCCCGGAGGTCGTCGAGAAGATCATCGCCAAGGAGCGGCCGGACGCGCTGCTGCCCACCCTCGGCGGCCAGACGGCCCTGAACACCGCCATCGCGCTCTACGAGAGCGGCGTCCTGGCCAAGTACGGGGTCGAGCTGATCGGCGCCGACGTGGACGCGATCCAGGCCGGGGAGAACCGCGAGCGGTTCAAGGAGGTCGTCGCCAAGGTCGCCCGCGAGCAGGGCCTGAACGCCGAGTCCGCCCGGTCGGTCATCTGCCACTCGATGGCGGACTGCCTGGCGGCGGCGGGCGAGCTCGGCTACCCCCTCGTCGTCCGGCCGTCGTTCACGATGGGCGGGCGGGGCTCCGGCTTCGCCCACGACGAGGACGACCTGCGCCGCATCGCCGGGGCCGGGCTGGACGCGTCCCCGACCGGCGAGGTGCTCCTGGAGGAGTCGATCCTCGGCTGGAAGGAGTACGAGCTGGAGGTCATGCGCGACCGCCGCGACAACGTGGTGATCGTGTGCTCGATCGAGAACCTCGACCCGATGGGCGTGCACACCGGCGACTCGATCACCGTCGCCCCCGCGCTGACGCTGACCGACCGCGAGTACCAGAACATGCGGGACGTCGCGATCGCGGTGATCCGCGAGGTCGGCGTCGACACCGGCGGCTGCAACATCCAGTTCGCCGTGCACCCCGGCACCGGCCGGATGATCGTCATCGAGATGAACCCGCGGGTGTCGCGGTCCTCGGCCCTGGCCTCCAAGGCCACCGGCTTCCCCATCGCCAAGATCGCGGCGAAGCTGGCCATCGGCTACACGCTGGACGAGATCCCGAACGACATCACCCGCGAGACGCCCGCCTCGTTCGAGCCGACGCTCGACTACGTCGTGGTCAAGGTGCCCCGGTTCGCGTTCGAGAAGTTCCCCGGGGCCGACGGCACGCTCACCACGCACATGAAGTCCGTGGGCGAGGCCATGGCCATCGGGCGCTGCTTCACCGAGGCCCTGCAGAAGGCCCTGCGGTCCCTCGAACAGAAGGGCACCTCGTTCAGCTGGGCGGGCGACGCCGACGCCGCCGGGCTCGTCGAGTCGGCCCGGCGCCCCCACGACGGGCGGCTCAGGGACGTCCAGCGCGCGCTCTGGGCCGGAGCCACCGTCGAGGAGCTCTACGAGGCGACCGGCATCGACCCCTGGTTCCTGGACCAGATCGCCGCCATCAACGAGGTCGCGGAGGAGATCCGCACCGCCGACGACGCGCTCACCAAGGACAAGCTGCTGCGCGCCAAGCGGCACGGGTTCTCCGACGCCCAGATCGGCGAGCTGCGCAACCTCTCCGAGGAGGTCGTGCGCGAGCTGCGCCACGCCCTCGGCATCCGCCCCGTCTACCTGACCGTGGACACCTGCGCCGCCGAGTTCGCGGCGCAGACCCCCTACCTCTACTCCGCCTACGACGAGGAGACCGAGGTACCGCCGGGCGCCAAGCCGAAGGTCATCATCCTGGGCAGCGGCCCCAACCGCATCGGCCAGGGCGTCGAGTTCGACTACTCCTGCGTCCACGCGTCGTTCACGCTGGCCGAGGCGGGCTACGAGACCGTGATGGTCAACTGCAACCCCGAGACGGTCTCCACCGACTACGACACCTCCGACCGGCTCTACTTCGAGCCCCTCACGCTGGAGGACGTCCTGGAGGTCGTCTACGCGGAGCAGCAGTCCGGCGAGGTCGCGGGCGTCATCGTCCAGCTCGGCGGCCAGACGCCCCTCGGCCTCGCGCAGAAGCTGAAGGACGCCGGCGTGCCGATCGTGGGCACCTCGCCGGAGAGCATCCACCTCGCCGAGGAGCGCGGGGCGTTCGGACGCGTCCTGCACCGGGCGGGGCTGCTCGCGCCCAAGCACGGCACGGCCACGTCCTACCAGGAGGCGCGGGAGATCGCCGCCGAGATCGGCTACCCCGTCCTCGTCCGCCCGTCGTACGTGCTCGGCGGGCGCGGCATGGAGATCGTGTACGACGACTCCACGCTGGAGTCGTACATGGCCCGCGCCACCGAGGCGAGCCCCGAGCACCCCGTCCTGGTCGACCGCTTCCTGGACGAGGCCATCGAGATCGACGTGGACGCGCTGTTCGACGGCGAGGAGCTGTACCTCGGCGGCGTGATGGAGCACATCGAGGAGGCCGGCATCCACTCCGGCGACTCGGCGTGCGCCCTGCCGCCCATCACGCTGGGGCACGACGACATCCGCCGCATCCGCGAGTCGACGGAGGCGCTCGCGCGCGGCGTCGGCGTGCGGGGGCTGATGAACGTCCAGTACGCGCTGTCCGCGGGCGTCCTGTACGTGCTGGAGGCGAACCCGCGGGCCTCCCGCACGGTGCCGTTCGTCTCCAAGGCGACCGCCGTGCCGCTCGCCAAGGCGGCGGCCCGCGTGATGATGGGCACGACCATCGCCGAGCTGCGCGCCGAGGGCATGCTGCCCGAGGCCGGCGACGGCGGGACCCTGCCGCTGGACGCGCCGATCGCGGTGAAGGAGGCCGTCCTGCCCTTCGACCGGTTCCGCAACGAGCACGGGCAGGGCGTCGACATCGTCCTCGGTCCCGAGATGCGCTCCACCGGCGAGGTCATGGGCATCGACGAGGTGTTCGGCACCGCGTTCGCCAAGTCGCAGCAGGCCGCGTACGGGTCGCTGCCGACCAAGGGGCGCGCGTTCGTGTCCGTGGCGAACCGCGACAAACGGCACATGGTGTTCCCCGTGAAGCGCCTGGCTGACCTGGGCTTTGAGATTCTTGCCACGGAAGGGACCGCGGAGGTCCTGCGCCGCAACGGCGTGCGTGCCAAGATCGTGCGCAAGCACAGCGAGGGTCCGGGCCCGTCCGGCGAGCCCACGATCGTGCGGCGCGTCCTGGACGGCGAGGTCGACCTCATCGTCAACACTCCCTTCGGCAGCCCCGGCCAGTCCGGGCCGCGGCTCGACGGCTACGAGATCCGTACCGCGGCCGTGCTGCGGGGCGTACCGTGCGTGACGACCGTCCAGGGGCTCGCGGCGGCCGTGCAGGGCATCGAGGCCGTCGCCGGCGGCCAGGTCGGCGTCCGCTCCCTCCAGGAGCACGCCGAGCGGCTCAGTGGCGCGCACGGCCGCGCCGGCGCCTCCGGCCCGGACGGCGCGGACGGCGCGGCCCTGGACGGGGACGGCGCCGTGTCGCCCGGCTGACAGGACCGGGGGGGGGGGGGGGGGGGGCCC
>NZ_JBFARL010000157.1:0-1367 GCF_040674655.1 Actinomadura sp. NPDC049753
GCCCGCCGCCGCTGTTCGGCGGCCGGACCTGACCGGTTCAGCCGAGCCGGCGGCGCAGCGCCTGCGCCCGCCGGACGAGGGGCAGCGGCAGCCCGTCGGGCTGGTGCTCGATGCGATGCTCCACGGCCGCGACCAGATCAGTGCCGAACCCCATGCGCACCGCCGCCGCGTCCGCCCGCGCCTCGCCCCCGGCGTCCAGCAGCCGCGCGCCCAGCGAGGCGGCGTAGGCGAGCGCGGCCGGCACCGCCACCAGCACCGTCACCGCCAGGGCGACGGCGGCGAGCAGGAACACCCCGAGGAAGCCGATCGGCCGGTGCCACTCGACGGCCCGCTTCCACATCGGGCCGATCGGGGACCACGCCGTCCGCAGCGCCCACTGCAGCGTCCGGTTCGGCAGCGTCACCTGCGCGTGGACGAACGCCGGCACGGCCCGCCACCCCTGGAGATGCCCCAGCTCATGGGCGAGGACGGCGGCGAGGTGCCCGGGCGCCAACGAGCGGGCCGAATGCGACGTGACCGCCACCGTGCGCGCTGACGGCCTGCACGCGTTCAACCCGTCCGACTCGACGACCACGAGCCGGTAGCCGCTGACACCGGCGTGCTGCTGCACGTAGCGCCACGCGTGCTCCAGCCGCGCGCGCTCCTCGCCGTCCGGCTCCCGGTAGCCGTACGAGCGCGGGGCGCTGAGGGGCGCCAGCAGCAGGAGCGCCCACACGGCGAACACCGAGACGGCGCCCCAGAAGGGCCAGACGGACGCCGCCCCGAACGCGACGGCGGCGACCACGCCCCCTTCGACCAGCACGACGAGCCCGATCGCGACACCGGCCCGCCCGGACGGCGTGCCCTGCGGCAGCCCCGGCGGAAGATAACGCGGCGCAGGCTCGTCCGCCTGCCGCGTCACCGCCGCCCGCTGCCCCGGCACCTGCGGCCGACGCACCGGCCCGGCGGTCCGCGGCGCCGGAGGCCGCGGAGCATGAGGCTTCCGCAGCCCCGGCGTCGGAGGCGCCGACGACTCCATCCGAGCCTCCTGCATGGGCGGCGGCTGCGCAGGCCGCGGCGGACGAGCTCCGCCGAGCCGCGCCTGCGGAGGCACGGGCCATGAGCCCGACCCCCGCGCCGACTCCGCACGCGAGGACGACCCATGCGTCCGCACCGGCCGAACTCCCCCCGAGGGAGGCTGCGCGGGTATGGACGGGCGCGAAGGCGTAGTGGGGCGCGGTGTTTCCGGGCGTGGTGCTGAGGTGTGCGGCAGGCCTGGAGCGGGCGGCGCAGGGGGCTCGCCGAGGCTTGGTGGCGGAGTCGCCGGTGTTCTCGGCGGAGCTTCCGCCGAGGGAGGCTGCGCGGGTGCGGGCGGGCGTGGAGGCGTC
>NZ_JBFARL010000157.1:1467-19154 GCF_040674655.1 Actinomadura sp. NPDC049753
GTGAGGCGCGGTGATGGGGCTTGCGGTCCGGCCGGGGCGGACGGTGTTTCCGGTGGAGCCGATGGCGAGGTGCGCTGCGTGGGTGCGGGCGGGCGTGGAGGCGTCGTGAGGCGCGGTGATGGGGCTTGCGGTCCGGCCGGGGCGGACGGTGTTTCCGGTGGAGCCGATGGCGAGGTGCGCTGCGTGGGTGCGGGCGGGCGCGAAGGCGTCGTGAAGCGCGGTGATGGGGCCTGTGGTCCGGCCGGGGCGGATGGGGTGCGAGCCTCTGTCTCCGGTGGGGCTTCTGGCGGGGGAGGTGGTGGCGCGGCTGGCCGGTGCTGGGGCGGTGTGCGGGACGCGCCGAGGCTCGGTGGGGGAGGCGTGGGGGGTTCGGGCCGAGCCTCCTGGAGGGGCGGCTGCGACGCAGACGGCGTCTCCGCAACAGGGGGCGGGGGCGTGGCCGCGTGCTGAGGCAGCCCAGGGCCCGAAAGCGGGGGGTGCGGTGCTGGTGCTTCCGTTGAGGGCGGGGGCTCGGCGGCTGCAGGGGAAGGCGGCTCAGGCGCCGGCCGTGGTGCCGGGCTAGGGCGTTGCGGGCGCGGGGCGGGGGCGGGTGGGGGTTCGGCGCTCAGGGAGGCGCGGCGGCGTGCGCGGGAGTCGTAGCGGCGCGACTCGCCGGTCCAGGTCTGGCCGTCCCAGTAGCGTTCGCGACCCATCAACTCCGGATCTGGGTACCACCCAGGTGGTGCGCTCACCGGAACCCCGCCTCCCGTAAGGAACAGATCAAGGCTTGCGCACGGCGCGACACAGCGTCAACACGGCGGTCACAGCTTGGGGGTGAAGGGGCGGCGATGGGCGGGATCGTCCGGCTCGGCGAGGCCGCGCAGGGCCGTCTCGACGAGTTCGATCCCCTGGAGGAGGGAGACGAGGCGGGCGCCCTCGCGGCGGTAGGCGTCCAGGACGGACTCGACGCCGTGCGGGGGGACGACGTCGCCGAGGTCGACGCGAGCGGTGCGGAAGCCCTCCCGGGCCGCCTCCACGGACGCGTGGACATGGTGGCGGGCCATACGGGCGAGGGCGATGGGGTAGCGGCGCAGGACGCCGTAGCGCCGGTACTCGGGCGGGACGAGTTCCAGCAGCCAGGCGAGCGCCGTGTCCACGAAGCGGTCGGTGCCCGGCGGATGCACCTGCGAGGGCCAGCCGGGCGGAACGTAGGTGCTCACGAGGGCAGGATAACCCCGATTCGAACCTATGTTCGAGAGCCTTCCGGCCTGATCATGCGGGCGGCGGGGTGCGCCGGATCCGGATCTTGCCGGACTCCAGGTCGTCGCGGACGTTGCCGGATCCGGTCTGCTCGTGGTCGTCCTGGCGCAGCACCTTCTGCCGCTCCAGCTCCTCCTGCTTGACCTTCTTGGAGCCCTCGAAGGCGGAGGCGAGGTCCTCGAACATGCCGCCGCCGAAGCCGGCGCCGGTCTCGCCGTCGCCCCTGATGGCCCCCATCAGGGACGACTTGCCCGTCCCCTCGCGGGGCCACTCGATGGTCTCCGGCTCGGCCGCCTCCGGGCGGTTGCCCATCGGACGGCCCTTGACGCGCTTGCGGCGGCGAAAGGGTTGCTTCACGCACTCTCCAACGCGATGAGTCTCCAGAATGATCCCAGCGGACATTCAGGTTACAAACGACCACCGGGTGGGAGAACCGGTGAAATCTCCCTGGCGGAGCCCGAACACCGACTGTGGTCGCACCGCGACGGTGGCGTTCACCTCAGGGTCCAGGAAGTCGACACGATAGCGCGTGGCGTACTTGGAGTTGACCAGGTCGATGAAGCGCTGGAGATCCCGCAGTTCGGTGACGATCTCGGCGCGCCCCTCGATGACCACGGGGTTCTCGGCCTCCTCGGTGGTGACCACCACCTGGGGGTTCGCCCGCAGGTTCACCATCTTGCGGGACGGCACCGCGCTGCTGAACAGCAGTGCCTCCCCCGACCAGGCGCCCCAGACCGGCATGGAGTGCGGGCGCCCGTCCGGCCGCACCGTGCACACCCAGAAGTTGCGGGCGGCCCGCAGCCGCTCCACGGCCCAGGACCACGGCAGCAGGCCGCTTCCTTCCTGCGGTCCCTGGATGCCGTAACCCGGCATGTACGGACGTTCCGCCTTCGGTTCGACGGGTCGGATGGGCTGGATGGGCTCCGGTCCCGCGGCGGCGCCGGCGGCCGACATGGCGTTCCTCCCTCGGTCGTGCACTGTCCCTCCCATATCGTTACAGACCTTGGCGTCTCGGGGTGACGCTCGGTGGCTCGTTGGGAGCGCCCAGGCGCGGTAGCCTGCGGGACGTGCGCCTATCCCATGTCATCTCCGCTCTGGAGGAGCTCTACCCACCCGCATGGGCGGAGTCCTGGGACGCCGTCGGCCTCGTCTGCGGCGACCCCGGCCAGGAGGTGGGACGGGTGCTGTTCGCCGTCGACCCCGTCGCCGCCGTGATCGACGAAGCGCTGGAATGGGGGGCCGACCTCGTGGTCACGCACCATCCGCTGCTGCTGCGCGGGGTGCACTCGGTCGCCGCCACCACGCCCAAGGGCCGGCTTCTCCACCGCATGATCACTAACGGGATCGCGCTGCACACCGCGCACACCAACGCCGACCGGGCCGTCCCGGGCGTGTCGGACGCGCTGGCGCGGGCCGTCGGGCTTACCGGCGAGCTGCGCCCGATGGTCCCCGCCGACGACGACCCGCGCCGCGGCCTCGGCCGGATAGGGGAGCTGGACGAGCCGGTCGCGCTCCGGGAGTTCACCCGGCGCGCCGCCGCCGGGCTGCCGTCCACGGCCTGGGGCGTCCGGGCGGCCGGCGACCCGGACCGCCCCGTCCGCACCGTCGCCGTCTGCGGCGGCGCCGGCGACTCCCTGCTCGGCACCGCCCAGGCGGCCGGTGTCGACGTCTACCTCACCGCCGACCTGCGGCACCACCCCGCGTCGGAGTTCGCCGAGCAGGGCGGCCCGGCCCTGGTGGACGCCGCGCACTGGGCGACCGAGTGGCCCTGGCTCGCCGACGCCGAGCGGCGCCTGGCCGGGTCGTCCCCGGAAGCGGGCAAGTTGGAGACACGGGTGTCCACGCTCATCACCGACGCGTGGAACCTTCACGACGAAGGAGCAAAGTGAAAGCCGCACCGCAAGCCCAGCTTCGCCTGATCGACCTGCAGGACCTCGACAGCTCTCTCGACCGGCTGGCGCACCGCCGCCGCACGCTGCCGGAGCTGGCGGAGATCGAGCGGCTGGAGGGCCGGCTGACCGAGCTGCGCGACGCGATCGTGGCGGCCGAGACGGAGGTCGGCGACCTGAAGCGGGAGCAGAAGAAGGCCGAGCAGGACGTCGACCAGGTCCGCACCCGCGCGGACCGCGACCAGAAGCGGCTCGACTCGGGGCAGGTGACCTCGGCCAAGGATCTCAGCAGTCTGCAGACCGAGATCGAGTCGCTGCACCGCCGCCAGTCCGACCTGGAGGAGGTCGTGCTGGAGATCATGGAGCGGACCGAGGAGGCCGAGGGCCGGGTCGCCGCGCTGAACGCCGAGCGCTCCGGCGCGCAGGAGGAGCTGGCCACGCTCACCGAGCGCCGCGACGCCGCCCAGCGCGAGATCGACGACGAGGCCGGGGCGTCGAGCGCCGCGCGCACCGCCGTCGCCAAGGACGTCCCGGACGACCTGCTCGGCCTCTACGAGAAGCTGCGCGGCCAGTTCGGCGGCGTCGGAGCGGCCAAGCTGTACCGCGGCGCCTGCCAGGGCTGCCACCTCGCGCTGAACACCGTCGACCTGAACCGCATCCGGGCCGCCGCCGAGGACGAGGTCATCCGCTGCGAGGAGTGCCGCCGCATCCTCGTCCGGACGCCCGAGTCGGGTCTGTGAGCGCCGGCCGGAAGCTGGTCGTCGAGGCGGACGGCGGGTCGCGCGGCAACCCCGGGCCCGCCGGGTACGGGGCGCTCGTCCGCGACGCGCTGACCGGCGAGGTGCTCGCGGAGGTCGCCGAGTCGATCGGGCACGCCACCAACAACGTCGCCGAGTACCGGGGCCTGATCGCCGGGCTCGCGGCGGCCGCCGGGATCGACCCGTCCGCCCGCGTCGAGGTCCGGATGGACTCCAAGCTCGTCGTGGAGCAGATGTCGGGCCGCTGGAAGATCAAGCACCCGGACATGGTGCCGCTGGCGCTGGAGGCCCGCGAGCTCGCCGCCGCGCTGGGAGCGGTGTCCTACGGCTGGATCCCGCGCAACCGCAACGCGCACGCCGACCGGCTCGCCAACGAGGCCATGGACGCCGCCGCCCGCGGCGAGCACTGGACGCGCAAGGTCGAGGAGGCGCCGGAGGAGCCCGACCCGCCGCCCCGGCCCGCCTCGTCCACGCCGACGACCACGCTGCTGCTGCGGCACGGCGAGACGCCCCTGTCGATCGAGAAGCGCTTCGCCGGGATCGGCGACGTCCCCCTCACCCCGCACGGCCTCGCCCAGGCCCGCGCCGCCGCCCTCGCCCTCAAGGACCGGGGGATCGACGCGATCGTCACCTCGCCCCTGTCCCGCTGCCGCGACACCGCCGCCGAGGTCGCGGCCGTCACCGGCCTGGACGTCCGGGTCGAGGACGGCTTCCGGGAGACCGACTTCGGCGACTGGGAAGGGCTCACGTTCGCCGAGGCGGGCAAGGGCTGGCCCGCCGAGCTGAAGGCGTGGCTGGCCGACCCCGACGCCGCCCCGCCCGGCGGGGAGAGCTTCGCCCAGGTGTCCCGCCGCGTCCGCACGGCCCTGGACAAGCTGAAGGTCCGCTACCGCGAGCAGACGGTCCTGGTGGTCTCGCACGTCACGCCGATCAAGCTTCTCGTCAGGGACGCCCTGGGCGCGCCCATGTCGTCCCTGTACCGGATGCACCTCGACGTGGCGGCGCTGACGTCCGTCGACTGGTACGCCGACGGCCCGGCGACCCTGCGCGCCTTCAACGACACCCATCACCTTCCCGCCTGACCGGTGACGGGTACGTGTGCGGCACACGGAGCCGCTAACCTTGAGCCACGGCGGACGAGCCGGCCGGACGGCCGCGTCGGGGAGCGATCCCCGTCGAGGAAAGTCCGGGCTCCACAGGGTAGGGTGGTCGGTAACGCCGACCCGGGGTGACCCGCGGGACAGTGCCACAGAAAGCAGACCGCCACCGGTCCGCCGGTGGTAAGGGTGAAACGGTGAGGTAAGAGCTCACCAGCGCCCACGGTGACGTGGGCGGCTAGGTAAACCCCACCCGGAGCAAGGTCAAGAAGGGGCCCCGCAAGAGGCCCCGCGCAGGTGCCTGAGGGCGGCCCGCCCGAGCCTGCGGGTAGACCGCTGGAGACCGCCGGCAACGGCGGCCCGAGATGGATGGCCGTCACCCGCCGCCCCGCAAGGGACGACGGACACAGAACCCGGCTTACAGGCCGACTCGTCCGCCCCACCCCCCGACCTGCGGCGTGGCTTCATGCTGCGGCAGAGGGGCGTGCACGGGTGCGGTAGGCGCCGAGGCCCGAGGCGACCGCCACGACCGTGAACAGCGACCACGCGGCCAACGCCCTTCCCAGATCCTGGAACGGCTGAACGTCAGCCGGGTTATCGGGGTCGTAGGCGACCTCGACTTCGGTTCCCTGTCTGGCGGTTCCAGGCCAGCTGCGCCGGCGCTCATCGGCCTTCACCCTGCTGCCGTCGCCCGCCGCGAACTCGACGACGATGTGGCCGGAAGAGCGGTTGCCGCTGACCTCCAGTACCCGCGCCGTCGCCCTTGCCTTGCCCGCCTGCCCCGCCCACGCGGCTATCGTTCCGCCGATCCAGACGACCGAAAGCAGACCCGTGACGGAAGCGACGATGATGCACGCCACGTAGACCGGGCGATAGTGGCGCGAACTTTCCCTTGACATAAGAAAATGATCGCAGCCCGTTCTGGTCCCCCACCGCACTCCGGAGACGGGCAGGGGCGGAATCGCTGGAAGGCCGACTCGTCCGCCCGCAGACCACCTGGGAAGCGCCGGCCGTCCAAGTTTCGTTCAGGGCGGCCAGGACGTCTTGGGGCGGTTCGGAGGCCGGGCGTGCGCGGCCGCGGTACGGGGTGAGCTGATCAGCTCGGAGGAAGCGCGCCGACACCTTCGGCGGAGGTGCGGCCGGCGGGCGTGCCGTGCGGCCGCACATTCTGGCTGGGGCGGGGAAGTTCGGGAGGCCCGTCCTCGGTTCCCCGGCTTCCCCGAACAGGTCGGGCTTTGCCATTCCGGGGGGAGGTGGGGCCCGGTGGTGGCCGGGCCCCTTGATGGTGCTGTGTTGAGGACGCCGTCCAGACCCGTTGCGCTGGTCTGTGCGGCGTCCGGGGTGGCTTCGCGTACCGCCTACGGGCGGATCGTCCGCGATCCGTCGGAGTACGTGGTCGTCTTCCCGTCGTCGCTGACGTGGACCCGCTCGCCCCCGGGACCCCGGGAGAAGCTGACCGCGTTCGGCTCCGGCGGGGTGACGGCCGCACCGGGCTCCGGCCGGACCAGCTGCGATCCGTCGGCGTACGTGGTCGTCAGTCCGTCGTCGCTGACGTCGACCGGCTCGCCCCCGGGACCCCGGGAGAAGCTGATCATCTTCTTGCCCATGAGAGGACCTCCTCGGTTGTGCTCGGGCCGCGGTCCTCGTCCGCGGCCATGGACCTTGCACCGCTACCGTCCGAGAACGCCGGTGGTCGGCAACCGCTGAATCGTGCGCCGGGCGGCCGGGGGCCGACGGGTTGGGGACAGAGACTCTCCTGAAACAGGTCATGGGACACAGAGGGCTTCAAACGGGGCGCTTACCGTCCTGGTAAGAGCTGATCGCCCTGATCGGTGACGGCGGCGGGACCGGGGTGCTGGAGTCCCGTGGAGAGGAGCGATGATGATCGTCATCGTGTTCGTGGCCCTTGTGCTCGCCGGGGTGCTGGGGAGCCTGGTGTACCTGTGGGACTTCTCGCGCGCCAGCCGGCGCGACGCGCTGTTCCTGCCGGCGACGGACAGGCGCGCGCGCCGGGCGCGCAAGGTCACGGGGATGTACGTGCGCAGCTACACGCGCGGCGAGGACGAGCTCGTCGGGCGCTGATGAACCCGGTGCGCGGGTCGTCCTGCCGGAGGACGACCCGCGCCTGCGTCAGGTGAGGGACCGGGGCCGCGGGGCCTCGGCCGGGACGGGGACGAAGGCGCCGCCGGCCGGGTCGTAGACCTCGACGGTGGCGGACCCGAGGTCGAGGTGGAGGCCGACCAGCTCGATCTCGCCGGAGTCGACCCGCTCCCGGAGCCACGGGTAGGTCAGCAGGTTGTCGAGCTGCTGGATCACGTTGATCTTGCAGAGGCGGGCGAGGGGCTGCTCGTCGCCGGGCGGCTCCTCGGCCAGGAAGCGGGCCAGGCTGTGGTTGCCGTGCTTCAGCCAGCGCGACAGGCCCTCCAGGTGCTCGACCTCGGTGCCGCCGGCGAGCAGCGCGGCCATCGCGCCGCAGTTGGAGTGGCCGCAGACCGTGATGGTCTTGATGTCCAGGACGTTGACGGCGTACTCGACGGTGGCCGCCACCGAGTCGTCGGGCGTCCGGGAGCCGTGCCGGGGGACGAGGGCGCCGACGTTGCGGTTGATGAACAGGTCGCCGGGGCCGCTCGCGGTGATGATGTTGGGCACGATGCGCGAGTCGACGCAGGTGATGAACAGGTGCTGGGGTTTCTGCTCCATCGCCAGCTCGGCCATGATCGGGCGGACGAGCGGGGCCGTGCGCCCGTGGTACTCGCGGACGCCGTTCAGCAGGACGTCCGCGGGGGACATCTCGGGTGCGTCCAGCGCGGCCTCGGCCCGCCGCCGCCTGTTGGACCAGGGGGCCCACCAGCGGGCCGGAGGCGGATTCTTGGCCGCTTGGGAGATATCGCCTGTCACAGCTCTTTCATACCAAGCCTCGTGAACCTCGTCGATGTCGACCCTCCCCCCTTGGCGCTCGTGGGCGAGCCTCCAGCGATGGACGGCGTCGAACGCGGCATGGTCCATGAAGTCGACGTTGAGGTCGAGGTCGACGCGGGCGTCCGGCGGGATCTGCTGGAGAGCGCGCGCGGCGCGGGGGACGCCGAGGAAGGTGAACGTGCCCTCGACGACCACGTGCCAGCGGGGTGAGGCGGGGGCGTCGCCGGGGGCGGGCACGAGTTGCTCCGTCCGGACCGAGAGCCGGGTGAGCCGGCGCAGGGCCAGCACCGCCATGACCCCGATGCCGAGCAGGACGCCTTCGCCGAGACCGAACAGCACGACGCCCCCGAGGGTGACGAAGTAGGCGGGCGCCTCGCGGTGGTGGCGCAGGGCGCGGACCCGGGACAGGTCGGCCAGCCGGACGCCGAGCACGACGAGCAGCGCGGCGAGCGCGGCCAGCGGGACCTGCTCGATGAGCGGCCCGCAGGCCAGGGCGAGGACGAGGACCCAGACGCCGTGCAGGACGGGGGACAGCCGGGTGCGGCCGCCCGCCTCGATGTTGGCGGTGCTGCGGACGATCACGCCGGTGATCGGCAGCCCGCCCAGCAGGCCGGAGACGGCGTTCGCGGCGCCCTGGCCGAGCAGGTCGCGGTCGAGGTCGGCGGACGGGACGCCGGCCGGGCGGGAGCGGTCGACCGCGACGCTGCACAGCAGGGACTCGACGGCCGCGACGAGCGCCACGGAGATGACCGCACCGGTGATACCGAACAGTGACCCTTCCGGCATGACGGGGAGGCTCCAGCCGTCCAGCAGCGAGGACGGCAGGTCGACGCGCGGCACCCGCCAGCCGAGGGCCCAGGCGAGGGCGGTGGCCAGGGCGACGGCGGGCAGCGGGCCCGGGATGAGGCGGAGCGCCCCGCTCTTCGGCAGCCGCGACCAGCCCAGCACGACGAGCACGGTCAGCCCGGCCACCAGCGCGGAATGCGTGTGCGGCCGCGCGAGCTGGCCCGGCAGCTCGCTCAGGTTCGCGACGGCCGACTGCTGGGGACTTCCGCCGAGGACCACGTGGACCTGGGCGAGGACGATGACGACGCCGACCCCGGCGAGCATGCCGTGCACGACGGCGGGGGAGACGGCGAGGGCGGCGCGCGCGACCCGGCTCGCGCCCAGCACGATCTGCACGAGTCCGGCGAGCAGGGTGATCGTGCAGGTGGCACGCCAGCCGTAGGTCTGCACGAGTCCGGCGACGAGGACGGTGAGCCCGGCGGCGGGTCCGCTGACCTGGAGCGGCGAGCCGCCGATCAGGCCCGCGACGACGCCGCCGACGATGGCGGCGATCAGCCCGGCGGCGACGGGTGCGCCGGAGGCGACGGCGATGCCCAGCGAGAGCGGGATCGCGACGAGGAATACGACGAACGAGGCGAGGAGGTCTCGCCGGAGCGTGGATGCGTTCGGTGGCTGAAAAGTCACACAACGTATTCAATCATGTACTCGGCGTCCCCTTGGACGCGACGAGGGCCGCCGGACGGATCCGGCGGCCCTCGATCGAGTGTGCCCTGGTCAGCGGCGGTAGTTCTCCCAGTCGTCGGTGGGCTGCTGGGAGCCGTACGGGGGGTTGTCGTTCTGCTGGCCGCCCTGCGGGTAGCCGCCCTGCTGCTGCGGCGCGCCGCCGTAGTAGCCGGACCCGTACGCCTGCGTGGCGTTCGGGTCGGCGTAGCCGCCGGTGCCCTGGTCGTGCGGCGCGGCGAGCGGGTCGCCGCCGTTGTAGCTGCTGCCGCTGAAGTCGCCGTAGGCCCCGGAGCCCCCGGAGCCGGCCTCGCCGCCTCCGCCGCCGCCGAACCCGCCGAGCGGGTCGTCGTAGCGCTGCGAGTCGCCGTAGGCGGGGGCGGTCGGGTAGCCGTCGTTCTGCTGGCCCTGCCCGTACCCGGGCGGCCCGCCGATCCCGGAGTCGTAGCCCTGGCCGGAGCCGCCGCCCTGCTGCCCGCCGGACGGCCACGGGCCGGTGTTGCCGGTGCTCGGCGGGCTGGGCGGTGTCGTCCCGTAGGAGCCGGTGCCGAGCGGGTCGCTCAGCGGGTCGTTCAGGGAGCCGCCGTAGGAGCCGCCCGTGTCGGACGGCGAGGGCGGGCCCGACCGCTGCCGGTCGGACTGGATGCGCTGGAGCAGCTCGTCGACGGTCGGGAGCTTGTGGCCGTCGGTGTCAGTGCCGCCGCCGTGCGCCGCCGGGGCGGCGGGGGCGGGAGCGGGAGGAGCGGGGGGAGCGGGCGGAGCCGGAGGCTCCTCGGGACGGCCGAGGGGCAGCCCGAGCGGGTCGCCGCCGAGGGCCCCGCCGGGGCCGGACGAGCCGAGCGGCATGTCGTAGTCCTGGCGGCCTCCGGGCGGCGGGCCGGCGGCCGGACGGCCTCCGAGCGGGTCGGAGGCGTAGTCGCCGTAGGACGGCTCCTGGGAGCCGTACTGGGGCTGCTCGGGGACGCCGTACTGCGGCTGCTCAGGCACGCCGTACTGCGGCTGGTCTCCGCCGTACTGGTCCTGGTTCCCGTACTGGTCCGGGACGCCGTACTGGTCCTGGCTTCCGTACTGGTCCTGGCCGCCGTAGGACGGGTCGCCCGAGCCGTAGTCGGACGCTCCGTACGCGGGCTGCGGCTCCTGGCCGCCGTACACCGGCTGGTCGGGCGCGCCGGGGCCGCCGAAGGGGCTCTGCGGGCCGGTGCCGCCGTGGCCGCCGGGGGCGCCCGGTCCGGCCAGGTCGGTCGGGATGGGGTCGAGCGACGTCGCGCTCGGGTCGTTGCCGGGGAACGGGGAGCCGCCCTGGAACCCGCCCGGGCCCGGGGGCGCCTGCTGCGGACCGGTGCCGGGGCCGAGGCCGTTGAGGACGGTGCCGTCGGGGCCGAGGGAGACGGGCTGGGTGAGGCCGGGCGGCTCGATGGCCGGCTGCTCGGGCGGGGGAGCCTGCGCGTTCAGCGGGTCGGCGGCCGGGTCGCTCTCGGGGCGCGGGCCGCCCTCGTTCTGCTGCCAGGGGAACTTGGGCTTGTCGAAGGTGATCGTCGCCCAGTAGTCGTCGTCCTCCATCTCGTCCGACGCCTGGCCCGGAGGCGGGGGCGGCGGGGCGGACGGCCCCGGGGCGGAGGTGGGAGCGGCGAGCGGGCCGCCGCCGCCGCCGGCGACGCGGCGGTCGGGAACGGGCTCGGGAGCGCGGTCGTAGCCGCCGTCGTAGCCCTCGTCGTAACCGGGGCCGTACTCGTCCGGGGCGCCCGTCTGCTCCTGCGGCGGGGGGACTCCTCGGCGGCCGCGCGGCTGCTTCTGCGGCTCGTCGTCCATCCAGTCGTCGTCGTCATCGCCCCCCGCCCTGCTGGCCCGCAGGCCGAGGGCCACGAGGACGACCACGAGGACGACGACCACAATGAGGCCGAAGACCACGATGTAAGAAGTCATGCCACCACCCAATGCCTTGGCCCGGCGAGAGTCGCCAGCGCGGACCGCGGGTCCGTCCCGATTGTCGCCAGCGTCCGGATAGTCACGGGTTTCCGCCGCCTTGGCTTACCCGATTCTCTCCGACCGCTATGACCGTTGTCACACCCTTCGCGCACATTCACCCTCACACGGCGCGTGCCGATCGGCCAACTCCGCCGATCCGCACACCCCTGACAGCTCCGGCCCCCGCTGGGGCCCGCCCTGACCCTGTGCTCGCAGGCTCCACGGTCAACGCGCCTGCTCGCCGCCGAAGTTCCCGGTGATCCGCCCGCGCCCCACCGTGTGCTTGGCGATCGCGGGGAGCGAGTCCTTCAGAGCCGCGCCGTTCCGGAACGGTGCCGGATCGTCCAGCGCGTAGATGCTGAACCGGTACCGATGCTTCTCTCCCTTGGGCGGGCACGGGGGCGCGTAACCCGCCTTCTTGCCGGTGGTCAAGCCCTCGACGGTCCCGTCGAGCCGGGCGCCTTCGACCAGCTCGTTCACGGTTCCGTCGATGCCCGCGATCACCCAGTGGACCTTGGCGCCGCCGGAGGCGTCCGGGTCATCCATCACGATCGCGAACGACCGGGTGCCGGCCGGCGTGCCCGACCACCGGAGCGGCGGGGTCTTGCCCTGACCGCCAGGGTACGTCGTGCAGCCGTATCTCGGGGGCAACTCGCGCCCATCGCGGAAGACCGGGCTGGTCACGGTGAACCACTCCGACAGTTCCGCGCTCTTGTTCTGGGGCTGGCCGATCAGCCCGCAGCCGCTCAGCGCCCCGGCGAGCGCGAGCGCGCCCGCCGCGGCCATGACCGGCCGCCGGTCTCTGCTCATCATCGATACGCTCCCGGGCGAGATCGTACGCCGCGCGCCGCCGGATCGCCGTCATCTCGGCCCCCGATTGTCGGCCGCGCGCGTCCCGCCGCCGGCGCCCCCTTCCTCGTCCGCCCCAACCTTAGGGCTTTCCGGGGGGTGGGACGGGCCGTTCGCCCCGCCTCGGGAGGCCGTCGCCCGGGGCGGTGTCCTGTGACGTTCGTCATGCGTGCATTGCTGCGCTCCACCCCGCTTTTGGGTAAGTAGTGGCGGGTTTCACACCCGTATCCGCGCGATCCTTTGCCGTAACGGGAAGTTCGGCGGTTCTTTCGTGGTTCCCGATTGGTGAACGGCACGTTCCATCCGCTAGTTTGTGAATGTCTTCACAAGCCGACCGTGACATTGGAGGGCCGCAATGGCCAGGACCGCCCAGGGGACCCCCGGCGCTCCCCACATCCTCATCGTGGGTGGCGGCTATGTGGGCATGTACACCGCTCTTCGCCTGCAGAAGAAGCTGAAGCGGGAGCTGAAGAGGGGCGAGGTCAGGGTCACCGTCGTCGACCCCAACTCGTACATGACGTACCAGCCGTTCCTGCCCGAGGCCGCCGCAGGGAACATCTCCCCGCGGCACGTCGTCGTCCCGCTGCGCCGGGTGCTGCCGAAGTGCACCGTCCGCAAGGCGCGCGTGACCGAGCTGAACCACGACGAGCGATGGGCGATCGTCCAGCCGCTGGCGGGCCCGCCGGAGCGGATCACCTACGACTACCTGGTCATGGCGGCCGGCGCGGTGCCGCGGCTCCTGCCGATCCCCGGGCTGGCCGAGAACGGCATCAGCCTCAAGACCGTCGGCGAGGCCATCCACCTGCGCAACCACGTCCTGGAGCAGCTGGAGATCGCCGAGTCGACCGACGACGTGGAGCTGCGCCGCAAGGCGCTGACCTTCGTGTTCGTCGGCGGCGGGTTCGCCGGCGTCGAGGCGGTCGCCGAGCTCGAGGACATGACCCGCGACGCCACCAAGTACATGCGCAAGGTCACGCCGCAGGACCTGCGGTTCGTCCTGGTGGAGGCCGCCGACCGCATCCTGCCGGAGGTCGGCCCCGACATGGGCAAGTGGACCGCCGAGCAGCTGCGCGGCCGCGGCATCGCGGTGAAGATGAACACCTTCCTGCAGTCGGCGGTGGACGGCCAGATCGAGCTGTCGGACGGCAGCAGCTTCCCGGCCGGCACCCTCGTGTGGAACGCGGGCGTCAAGCCGTCGCCGGTCGTGCGCAACGGCGACCTGCCGGTCGACGAGCGCGGCCGCGTGAAGGGCACCGAGTACCTCACCATCGAGGGCCTCGTCCGCGCGTTCACCGCGGGCGACAACGCCGCGATCCCGGACCTCACCGAGGACGGCATGTTCTGCCCGCCGAACGCCCAGCACGCCGTCCGCCAGGCCAAGCTGCTCGGCGACAACATCGTGCGGTCGATGCGCGGCAAGACGCTCAAGCCCTACGTGCACGGCAACCTCGGCGCCGTCGCGGGCCTCGGCCTGCACAAGGGCGTGGCCAACCCCCTCGGCATCAAGCTCAAGGGCTGGCCCGCGTGGTTCTTCCACCGCAGCTACCACGGCGCGATGGTCCCGACCTTCAACCGCAAGATCCGCGTCATCGCGGACTGGACGCTCGCGCTGTTCCTCAAGCGCGAGACCGTCTCGCTCGCGACCATCGAGCAGCCGCGCGCCGACTTCGAGCTCGCGGCCCTCGACGACGGCAAGGCGAAGGCGAAGGCCGACCAGAACGCGGCCTGACCCGTTCCGCGCGAAACGCCCCGGCGGTCCCCGACCGCCGGGGCGTTCCCCGTTCTCAGCAGCGCCTCGGCCGAGCCTCAGGCGCGCTGCTTGAAGGCGCGGAGCGACAGGGGCGCGAAGACCAGCGAGATGCCGACGCCCCACGCGAGCGCGATCCAGGCGTGCTCCAGGACGGGGCCGCCGACCAGCAGGCCGCGCATCGCCTCGACCAGCTGCGTGACCGGGCTGTTGTCCATGACGTACGCGAGCCAGCCGGGAATGCCCTTCGTGGACGGGATGAACGCCGTGCTGAGGAAGCTCAGCGGGAAGATCACCACGAAGCCGAAGATCTGCACCTTCTCCGGCTCGCTGACCTTCATCGCGATGAAGACCGACGTCCAGGAGAACAGGATCGCGAAGGTCAGCAGCAGCAGGAACGCGCCGATCACGGCCAGCGCGTTCGTCTCCACCCGGAAGCCGATGGCGAACCCGACCAGCAGCAGGATCGTCATCGACCACGCCTGCTTGACGGTGTCGGCGATGATCCGCCCGGCCAGCGGGGCGCTGCGCGCGATCGGCAGGCTGCGGAACCGGTCGAACACGCCCTTGGTGATGTCGGTGTTGAGCCCGAACCCGGTGCTCATCCCGGCGAACAGGGCGTTCTGGGCGATGATGCCGGGGATCACGATCGGCAGGTACGCCTCGACGCTGCCGGCCATCGGCGGGCCGAACACGTAGGCGAACAGCAGCACGAACATGATGGGCTGGATCGACAGGTCGAGCAGCTCCATCGGGTTGTGCTTGATCTGCACCAGGTTCCGCCAGGCCAGCGTGATCGTGTTGCGCAGGGCCGTGGCCGGCGCGATCCGCTTGGACAGATCCTGCGGCGCGAGCGTCGCGGTGGTCATGCGGAGGCGCCTTCCTTGTCGGTCTGCTTCTGCAGTTCGTCGGCCTCGGCGTCGATGTCGTCGGTGTGGTGGCCGGTGAGGGCGAAGAACACCTCGTCCAGGCTGGACTTGCGCAGCGACAGCTCGCCGACGGCGACGCCCGCCTCGTCGAGGCGGCGGACCACGGCCGGCATCAGCTGCGGGTCGGTGATCGGCGCGCTGACCAGGTCGTCGCGCACCTCCGGGACGGCCTCGGCCAGCTCGCCGACGATGCGCTCCACCGCCGCCACGTCCGCCGCGTCGACCGGCCTGACCTCCAGCACCTGCCCGCCGACCTGGGCCTTGAGCATGTCGGACGTGCCGTGCGCGATGGCCTGGCCGCGGTCGATGACGATGATGTCGTCGGCGAGCTGGTCGGCCTCCTCCAGGTACTGCGTGGTGAGCAGCACGGTGACGCCGTCGTCGGTCAGGCCGCGGACGATGTCCCAGAGGCCGTTCCGGCTGCGCGGGTCGAGGCCCGTGGTCGGCTCGTCCAGGAACAGGATCTGCGGGCGCCCGACGAGGCTCGCGGCCAGGTCGAGGCGGCGGCGCATCCCGCCCGAGTAGGTCTTGGCGGCGCGCTCGGCGGCGTCGGTCAGCTGGAAGCGCTCCAGCAGCTCGGCGGCGCGCGCCCTGGACTCCCGGCGCGGGATCCCGAGCAGCCGCCCGATGAGGATGAGGTTCTCGGTGCCGGTCAGCATCTCGTCGACCCCGGCGTACTGGCCGGTGAGCCCGATCAGCTGCCGCACCTTGTGCGCGTCCTTCACCACGTCGAACCCGCCGACCCGGGCGGTGCCGCCCGTCGGCTCGATCAGCGTGGCGAGGATCCGGGTCATGGTCGTCTTGCCGGCGCCGTTCGGCCCCAGCACGCCGAGGACGGTTCCGGCCTCGGCGGTGAGGGAGACGCCGTCCAGCGCCCGGGTCTCACCGAACCGCTTCTCCAGGCCGTCCGCCTGGATCGCGTAGGTCATGGGGATCTCCTAGGACTCGGTTGCCGGACGCCCGTGCCCCCGGCCAGGGGGACCAGCCAAGATAGGCGGAGTCCGGTTCAAGTGCATGCAAATTTGTCGCCGCCGCCCCAGGCGACGCCCTGCCGGCGGCGTGAACCACGCCACAACCTCGCACGCGCCACCGACAATCTCGCACGCGCCACTGACAGAAACGACGGCGCGCCCGCGATCGTGCCGCCGCTTCCTCTGCCGTTCCGGTCGTACGGGGCGGCGGGAGGGCGCCTCCGGCGCTCTAGACTCGCCGTGTGACGTCGGTGCGGCCTGGGCGCCGGAGGGGCGGCGGGGGGCCGCGCCCGCCGCGTCTGAGGCCGCCCGAACACCGGGTGTCGCCCCGCGCGATCGCGCACTGGGCCATCGAGTACCTGCTGCTGTGGGGCCTGGCGTTCGGCCTCGCCCTCGGCGTGGCCGCCTGGATCGGCGACGCGGGCTGGGACGCGCTGCCCGCCTGGCTGACCGGCCGGATCGGCTGGCTCCCCTCCATCGTCGGCGCCGTGGGGCTGCTGGTGGTCACGGTCGCGCCCGTGTGGCGGTACCGCGTCCACCGCTGGGAGGTGAGCTCCGACGTCGTCTACACGCGGACGGGCTGGTTCAGCCGCGAATGGCTGCTGGTGCCCGTCGGGCGCATCCAGACCGTCGACAGCAAGCAGGGGCTGATCGAACGGATGCTCGGCCTCGCCACCATCGAGGTCAACACCGCCTCCCACGCCGGTTCCTCGGAGGTCGCGGGCCTGCCCGTGGCCGTGGCGACGCGCCTCGCCGAAGACCTCGCGCACCGCGCGCACGATCTCCGCGACGACGCCACGTGACCGCACGCCTGCATCCGCTCACCTTCGTGGTCGGCGCCGTCCGCGAGCTGCTGGCGCTCCTCGCCGCCGGCGCGACGGGCCTGCTCGTGGGCGGGCTGTCCACCGCGTTCTACTTCACGCTCGTGGGGCTGGCCTTCGGGCTGGTCTTCCACGTCGCGAACTGGGCGACGTTCACCTACGTGCTGCACGAGGACCGCATCGAGTTCCGGCGCGCGCTCGTCGGCCGGTCGGTCAAGAGCATCCCGCGCGACCGGATCCGGGGCGTGGACATCACCGCGTCCCTCCCGCACCGGCTGCTCGGGCTGGCCGTCGTGAGCATCGACGCCGGGGCGGACGGCGGCGAGGGGGAGCTGAACGCGGTCTCCCGCGGCGAGGCCGAACGGCTGCGCGGCGTCCTGCTCGCCCGGGACGCCCCGGTCCCGCCGCGCCGCACCCTCGGCCGCATGCGGCGCCGCTGGTACCTGTACGCCCCGCTCAGCGGCGCCTATTTGCTGACGCCGTTCGCGCTGGCGGGCAGCCTCCTCGGCACCGTCTACAACCTCGGCGACGACCTCGGACTGATCACGCGCGAGCGCGTGGAGACGCTCGGCCACGACGTGGTGGGGCTGCCCACCGCCGTGGTCCTGGCGCTGGCCATCCTCACGCTGATCGCCATGCCCGTCATGTCGGTGATCGTCTTCACCCTCTTCAACTGGGACTTCACCGTCCACGAGCGGGACGGGTCCGTCGTCGCCGAGCGGGGGCTCGTCACCCGCCGCAGCGTCTCCCTCGAACGCCGCCGGCTGCGGGGCGTCGAGCTCGCCGACAACCCGTTCGAGCGCGCGGCGGGCGTGACGCGCCTGGGCGCCCTCATCACCGGGCTGGGGGACGCCGCCCAGCGGGGGCGGCTGCTGCCCGCCGCGCCCCGGGCGGCCGCCGAGGCCCTCGCCGCGCGGGTCGTCGGGAACGTCCCCGGGCCGCTGACCGCGCACCCGCCGGCCGCGCGGAGCCGCCGCGTCGTCCGCGGGGTGGCGCC
>NZ_JBFARL010000158.1:0-19133 GCF_040674655.1 Actinomadura sp. NPDC049753
GGGGAAGCCGTCGGCGGTCCACAGGATCTCCTGGCGGAGCGCCGCGAACGCGGTGCTCCGCCAGATGCTGGTCGTCGACGCCGACATCACGCGGTCCGACCTCGGGCTGGGCGACGAGGACCGCGGCCGGCTGGAGACCGCGCGGGACGTCTTCAACGCCGCCGCGCTGTTCCGGTTCGGGTTGGGACGGGAGGAGGCGCGGCGGGCGAACGTCGACGGTGCCGTGAACGTCGTGCGGTGGGCCGCCGCCCTTCCCCGGCTGCGGCGTCTCGTCCATGTGTCCGGGTACCGCGTGGCCTCCGATGGGCGGCTCGCCCATCCGGCGCCCGCGGAGGAGCTCGACGCGCTGTACCGGCGGCTGGGCGCGTACGAGGCGTCCAAGCTCGAAGGGGACGCCGCCGTACGCGCGGTCGCGCGGGAGGCGGGGGTGCCCCTCACCGCGGTTCATCCGGCGACCGTGATCGGAGACTCGGTCACCGGAGAGGCCGGGCAGTACATCGGGCTCGCCGAGATGGTGCGGGACCTCTGGGGCGGGCGCCTGCCCGCGCTGGCCGGGTCGCGGCGCACGTTCGTGCCCGTGGTCACCGTCGACCACCTGGTCCGCTTCAGGGCCGCCGTCCCCGAGTACGACGCGGAGCCCTACCGCGCTCACTGGGTCCTGGACGACGCAACCCCGCACCTGCCCGAGCTGGTCGGGCTTCTGGCGCGGCACCTCGGCGTCCGTCCACCCCGGGTGACGCTGCCGGTCGGGCTCGTGCGGCGGCTGCCGCGTGCGCTCACCGGGGTCGAGCCCGAGACGCTCTCCTTCCTCTCCGAGAAGCGCTACGACACCTCCTCGGCCGACGTGCTGGCCGAGAAGGCGGGCCTGAGTCATCCGCCCGTGGAGGACGCGCTCCGGCGCTGGGCCGACCGGCTGGTCGCCGATCGCTTCGGGGCGTAGCGCTCAGGCCGGGGGGCGGCCGGTGAGGCGGGTCGTGAGGGCGGCGGCCGTGGCGCGCACCTGGGCCGCCAGGGCGGGCCACGCCGGTTCGGGGTGGTCCTCGCGGCGGAACGTCACCGTGATCGCGGCGGTGGGGCGGCCGGTGTGGTCGAAGGCGGAGGCGGCGATGCTCGCGAAGCCCTCGGTGATGTGGCCGTCCTCGGCCGCCCAGCCCCGGCGCGCGTCCTCGGCGAGGGTGCGGCGCAGGTCGCGCAGGGTGGCGGGGCCCCGGCCGGTGCGGTCCACGAAGCGGCCGGGGAACAGGGCCCTGACCTGGGCGGGCGGCAGGTACGCCAGGATCGAGCGGCCGCTCGCGGTGAGCTGGGCGGGCATCCGGACGCCGACGTCGGTGACCAGGGTGGCGTGCCGGGGCGGCTGCTCCTTCAGCAGGTAGAGGGTCTCGGCGCCGTGCAGGACGCCGAGCTGCGCGATCTCGCCGACGCGGTCGACCAGGCGGCGCAGGAGGGGGCGGGCGAGGCGTTCCAGGGGCTCGTGGCGCAGGTAGGCGGAGCCGATCTCGAAGGCGGCGACGCCGAGGCCCCAGCGGCGCTCCTCGGGGATGGAGGTGACGAAGCCGTCCTCGGCCATCGCGGTCAGCAGGTGGTACACGCTGGAGCGCGGAAGGTCGAGGGAGCGGGCGATCGCCGAGGCGGGCAGGGGGCCGGGCGCGGCCGCCAGCAGGCGCAGCACCGCGAGGGCGCGGCGGGCGGCGGGGACCTGGCTCATGCTCCGATTGTCTCGTATACGAGACAAAGAGCGCGGTCCGGGGCTGGGGCATCGGCTCCGGACGCGCTCCAATGGTGGGTATGGGTTTGGGTATGGGGGATGCAGGCGTCGAGGTCGGGCCGGAACCGCTGGCGTTCGAGCAGGTCGCGGCGGTGGCGCGGGACGGAGCCAAGGTCGCGCTGTCCGACGAGGCGCTGAAGCTGATCGGTGAGGCGCGGGCCCACATCGAGGAGCTGTCGTCGCGCCCGACGCCGGTCTACGGCGTCTCGACGGGCTTCGGGGCGCTCGCCACGCGGCACATCGCGCCCGAGCTGCGGGCGCAGCTCCAGCTGAACATCGTCCGGTCGCACGCGGCGGGGTCGGGGGCCGAGGTCGAGCGTGAGGTGGTCCGGGCGCTGATGCTGCTCCGGCTGCGCACGCTCGCGACGGGACGGACCGGCGTCCAGCCCGTCACCGCGAGGACCCTGGCCGCGCTGCTCAACGCCGGCATCACCCCGCAGGTCTTCGAGTACGGCAGCCTCGGCTGCTCCGGCGACCTGGCGCCCCTCGCCCACGTGGCCCTCGCGCTGATCGGGGAGGGGGCGGTCCGTGACGCCGCCGGCGAGCTCAGGCCCGCGGCCGACGCCCTGCGGGACGCGGGCATCACGCCGGTGAAGCTCGGCGCCAAGGAGGGGCTCGCCCTGCTGAACGGCACGGACGGGATGCTCGGCATGCTCGTCCTGGCCATCGACGACCTGCGGAGGCTGCTCACCGCCGCCGACCTCGCCGCCGCGATGAGCGTGGAGGCGCTGCTCGGCACCGACCGCGTCTTCGCCGCCGACCTGCAGAACCTGCGGCCCCACCCCGGCCAGGCCGCCTCCGCCGCGAACCTGCGGGCGCTGCTGGCCGACTCGCAGATCATGGAGTCGCACCGGGGCCCCGACTGCACCCGCGTGCAGGACGCCTACTCGCTGCGCTGCGCCCCGCAGGTGAACGGCGCGGCCCGCGACACGCTCGCGCACGCCGAGCTGGTCGCGGGACGGGAGCTGGCGTCCGCCGTGGACAACCCCGTCGTCCTCCCCGACGGCCGGGTCGAGTCGAACGGCAACTTCCACGGCGCCCCGGTCGCCTACGTGCTGGACTTCCTCGCGGTCCCGGCGGCCGACGTCGCCTCGATGTCCGAGCGCCGCACCGACCGGATGCTCGACAAGGGGCGCTCCGCCGGGCTGCCCGCCTTCCTCGCCGACGACCCCGGCGTCGACTCCGGCCACATGATCGCCCAGTACACGCAGGCCGCGATCGTGTCGGAGCTCAAGCGCCTCGCCGTGCCCGCGAGCGCCGACTCGATCCCGAGCTCGGCCATGCAGGAGGACCACGTCTCGATGGGGTGGAGCGCGGCCCGCAAGCTGCGCCGCGCGGTGGACGGCCTCGCCCAGGTCGTCGCCGTCGAGATCCTCACCGCCGCGCGGGCGCTGGAGCTGCGCACCCCGCTGCTTCCCGGCCCGGCCACCGCCGCCGTGGTCGCCAGGCTCCGCGAGGCCGTCCCGCCGCCCGGCCCGGACCGCTACCTCGCCCCCGAGATCGCCGCCGCGACCGCGCTGGTCCGGGACGGCTCACTGGTCGCCGCCGCCGAGGCCGTCACCGGCCCGCTCTCCTGAAGGAGTCCCACATGTCCGGTCCCCGTCCCGTCCGCGCCCCGCGCGGCACCTCGCTGACCGCCGCCAAGGGGTGGCCGCAGGAGGCCGCCCTGCGCATGATCCAGAACAACCTCGACCCCGAGGTCGCCGAGCACCCCGACGAGCTGGTCGTCTACGGCGGGTCGGGGAAGGCGGCCCGGAGCTGGGACGCCTTCGACGGCATCGTCCGGTCGCTGTCCGACCTGGAGGGGGACGAGACGCTGCTCGTCCAGTCCGGCAAGCCGGTCGGGATCTTCCAGACGCACGAGTGGGCGCCGCGCGTGCTCATCGCGAACTCCAACCTCGTCCCGCAGTGGGGGACGTGGGAGGAGTTCCGCCGCCTGGAGTCGCTCGGCCTGACGATGTTCGGGCAGATGACCGCCGGGTCGTGGATCTACATCGGGACGCAGGGCATCCTGCAGGGCACCTACGAGACGTTCGCCGCCGTCGCCGAGAAGCGGTTCGGCGGCACCCTCGCCGGGACGATCACCCTGACCGCCGGGCTCGGCGGGATGGGCGGCGCGCAGCCCCTCGCCGTCACGATGAACGGCGGCGTCGCGATCTGCGTCGAGTGCGACCCGTCCCGGATCGAGCGGCGGGTCGAGCACCGCTACTGCGACGTGCGGGCGGGCTCGCTGGACGAGGCGCTGCGGCTCGCCGAGGAGGCCAAGGCCGCACGCAGGCCGCTGTCGGTCGCGGTGCTGGGCAACGCCGCCGACATCGTCCCGGAACTGCTGCGGCGCGGCGCCCCGATCGACATCGTCACCGACCAGACCAGCGCGCACGACCCGCTCGCCTACCTGCCGCAGGGCGTCGCGTTCGAGGACATGGCCGCCGAGCGCGACAAGGACCGCGACGGGTTCATCGCCAAGGCCCGCGCGTCGATGGCCGTCCACGTCGAGGCCATGGTCGGCTTCCAGGACGCGGGCGCCGAGGTGTTCGACTACGGCAACTCCATCCGGGGCGAGGCGCAGCTCGCCGGGTACACGCGCGCGTTCGAGTTCCCCGGGTTCGTGCCCGCCTACATCCGGCCGCTGTTCTGCGAGGGCAAGGGGCCGTTCCGGTGGGCTGCGCTGTCGGGCGACCCGAAGGACATCGCCCGCACCGACCAGGCGATCCTCGACCTGTTCCCCGACAACGAGCCGCTGACCCGGTGGATCCGGATGGCGCAGGAGAAGGTCCACTTCCAGGGCCTTCCGTCGCGGATCTGCTGGCTCGGCTACGGCGAGCGCGACAAGGCGGGCGAGGTGTTCAACGACCTGGTCGCGCGGGGCGAGATCAGCGCGCCGATCGTGCTCGGCCGCGACCACCTCGACTGCGGGTCGGTCGCCAGCCCGTACCGGGAGACCGAGGGCATGAAGGACGGGTCGGACGCGATCGCCGACTGGCCGCTGCTGAACGCCATGCTCAACACCGCCTCCGGTGCGACGTGGGTGTCGATCCACCACGGCGGCGGCGTCGGCATCGGCCGGTCCGTCCACGCCGGCCAGGTCTGCGTCGCCGACGGCACGGCCCTCGCCGGGGAGAAGCTCCGCCGCGTCCTGACCAACGACCCCGGCACCGGCGTCATGCGGCACGTCGACGCCGGCTACGAGCGGGCGGCCGAGGTCGCGGACGAGCGCGGCGTGCGCATCCCCATGCGGTCATGAGCTTCGAGGAGATGTGGGCGGAGCTGCTGCCCGTCGGGCGGGACGCGGCGACCGGCGGCTACCACCGGTTCGCGTGGACGCCCCCGGAGCTGGAGTGCCGCGCCTGGTTCGCCGACGAGGCGCGCCGCCGCGGCCTCGACCTCGAGCACGACCCCAACGGGAACACGGTCGCCTGGTGGTACCCGGAGGACGGGACCCGCACGGGCGCCGTCCTGACCGGCAGCCATCTCGACTCCGTACCCGGCGGCGGCGCGTTCGACGGCCCGCTCGGCATCGTGTCGGCGTTCGCCGCGGTCGACCTGCTCCGCGAGCGCGGCGTCCGCCCGGCCCGGCCGATCGGGATCGCGGCGTTCGCCGAGGAGGAGGGCGCGCGGTTCGGGGTGGCGTGCCTCGGCTCCCGGCTGCTGGCCGGGGCGATCGACCCGGCCCGGGCGCGCGGCCTCACCGACGCCGACGGGCACACGTTCGCCGAGGTCGTCCACAACGCCGGGCTCGACCCGCACGCGATCGGCCCGGACGAGGACCTGCTCGGGCGGATCGCCTGCTACGTCGAGCTGCACGTCGAGCAGGGCAGGGCGCTGGAGGAGCCGGTCGGCGTCGCGAGCGCGATCGTGCCGCACGGACGGTGGCGGTTCGACTTCGCGGGCGAGGGCAACCACGCCGGGACGACCCGGCTGCCCGACCGGCGCGACCCGATGCTGCCGTTCGCGCACATGGTCATCGCCGCACGGGAGGCCGCCGAGCGCAACGGGACCGTCGCGACGGTCGGGAAGGTCCGGGTCGAGCCGAACGGCGTGAACGCGATCCCGTCGGAGGTCACCGCCTGGCTGGACGCCCGGGGCCCCGCCGACGACGCCGTCCGACGGACCGTGCTGGAGATCGACGAGGCCGCGCGGGTCGCGGCGCGCCCGCACCGGGTGAGCGTCGACCTCGCCGAGGAGTCCTACACCGAGATCGTCGACTTCAACCTGGCGCTGCGCGACCGGGTCCGCTCGGCGCTCGGCGGCGTCCCCGTCCTGCCGACGGGCGCCGGCCACGACGCGGGCGTCCTGTCGGCGCGGCTGCCGGCCGCGATGCTGTTCGTGCGGAACCCGACCGGGGTCTCGCACGCGCCCGAGGAGTTCGCCGAGCCGTCCGACCGCCTGGCCGGGGTCGAGGCCCTCGCCGCGGTACTGGACGACCTGGCGCGGGGGTAGGGATCCCGTCATGCAGTGGCATGCCCAGTTCGCCTGGCTAGGCGACGGCGTCGCGGCCGACGTGCTCATCGAGGCCGACGGCGAGCGGATCACACGCGTCACCCCCGGAGTCCCGGCGGCGCCGGGCGCTCCGCACCTTCCCGGCCTGACCCTGCCGGGCCTCGCCAACGCCCACTCCCACGCGTTCCACCGCGCGCTGCGCGCCCGCGTCCAGGCGCACTCCGGGACGTTCTGGACGTGGCGCGAGCAGATGTACCGGGTCGCCGACCGGCTCGACCCGGACTCCTACCGGGCGCTCGCGACCGCGGTGTTCGCCGAGATGGCCCTCGCGGGGATCAGCTGCGTCGGCGAGTTCCACTACCTGCACCACCGTCCGGGCGGCGCCCCCTACGGGGACCCGAACGCGATGGGCGAGGCGCTGATCGCCGCCGCGTCCGACGCGGGCATCCGCATCACCCTCCTCGACGCCTGCTACCTGACCGGCGGCATCGGCCGGCCGCTCGCCGGGCCGCAGCTGCGGTTCGGGGACGGCACCGCGGGCGACTGGGCGCGGCGCGTCGAGAGCCTGCGCGAGCAGACCGGCAAGGCGGGACGGTCCCACGCCCGCGTCGGCGCCGCGATCCACTCCGTCCGGGCCGTGCCGCGCGAGCAGCTGCGCGCCGTCGCCTCGTGGGCGCGGGAGCACCGCGCGCCGCTGCACGTCCACCTGTCCGAGCAGCCCGCCGAGAACCGCGACTGCCAGGACGCCTACGGCATGACGCCGGCCCGCCTGCTCGCCGAGGCCGGGGCGCTCGGCGCGCTCACCACGGCCGTGCACGCGACGCACCTGACCGAGGACGACATCGGCCTGCTCGGGACGACGATGACCGGCGTGTGCATGTGCCCGACCACCGAACGGGACCTCGCCGACGGCATCGGCCCCGCCCGCGACCTGGCGGACGCGGGTTCCCCGATCTGCCTCGGCTCCGACCAGCACGCCGTCGTCGACCTGTTCGAGGAGGCCCGCGCGGTCGAGCTGGACGAGCGGCTCCGCACCCGCGCCCGGGGCCACTGGACGGCCGGCGAGCTGCTCGTCGCCGCCACCTCGGGCGGCCACTACGGGCTCGGCTGGCCCGAGGCGGGACGGCTGGAGCCCGGCGCCTACGCCGACCTCGTCACCGTCGCCCTCGACTCGGTCCGCACCGCCGGCGCGGGCCCGGACCACGCCGCCGAGGCGGCCGTGTTCGCCGCCACCGCCGCGGACGTGCGGCACGTCGTCGTCTCCGGCCGCCAGGTCGTCCACGACGGCCGGCACCTGCTGGTCGAGGACGTCCCCGGCGCGCTGGCCCGCTCCATCGCCTCCGTCACCGCGGACCCGCCCCGTGAGATCCTTCGCCGATGAGCACGGTCATCACCAACATCGGGGAGCTCGTCACCAACGACCCCGCCGTACCCGATCACCAGGGCGGCGGCCTGGCCGTCGTCCGCGACGCCGCGCTGGTGATCGAGGACGGCGCGGTCGCGTGGACGGGCCCGTCCTCCGCCGCGCCCGCCGCCGACGAGTCGTTCGACGCCGCCGGGCGGGCGGTGCTGCCCGGCTTCGTGGACTCCCACGCCCACCTGGTGTTCGCCGGTGAGCGCGCCGAGGAGTTCGCCGCCCGCATGAGCGGCGAGAAGTACGCCGCGGGCGGCATCCGCACGACCGTCGAGCGCACCCGCGCCGCGTCCGACGACGAGCTGCGGGCCAACGTGCGCCGCCTCGTGGACGAGATGGCCCGGCAGGGCGTCACGACCGTGGAGTGCAAGTCCGGCTACGGCCTCACGGTCGAGCAGGAGGCGCGCGCCGTGCGCATCGCCGCCGAGTACGCCGACGAGGTCACCTACCTGGGCGCCCACGTCGTCCCCGCCGAGTACGCGGGCGACGCCGCCGGGTACGCGCACCTCGCCGCCACCGACATGCTCGCCGCCTGCGCCCCGCACGCCCGATGGGTGGACGTCTTCTGCGAGGAGGGCGCCTTCGACGCCGACCAGGCCCGGGAGGTCCTCACGGCGGGCGTCAAGGCCGGCCTGTCGCCGCGCCTCCACGCGAACCAGCTCACGCAGGGGCCCGCCGTGCGGCTCGCGGTCGAGCTGGAGGCCGCGTCCGCCGACCACTGCACGTTCCTCGGCGACGCCGACGTGGACGCGCTGGCGTCGTCGCGGACGGTCGCGACGCTCCTGCCCGGCGTCGAGTTCTCCACCCGCCAGCCCTACCCGGACGCCCGCCGCCTCCTGGACGCCGGAGCCACCGTCGCCCTCGCCACCGACTGCAACCCCGGGTCCTGCTACAGCTCAAGCATGGCGTTCTGCATCGCCGTGGCCGTCCGCGACATGCGCATGACGCCCGCCGAGGCGGTCTGGTCGGCGACCGCGGGCGGCGCCCGCGCGCTGCGACGCACCGACGTGGGGCACCTGGCGCCCGGCGCCCGCGCCGACGTCCACGTCCTCGACGCCCCGTCCTACATCCACCTCGCGTACCGCCCGGGCGTACCCCAGACACACGCCGTGTGGAAGCACGGGCGCCGGGTAAAGGGCCTCCTGTAGTCGACTGTGGAGGCCCCTAGATGGCGGAGTTCCTGACGGACATCAAGACCTTGCGCGAGCGTGCTCGGCAGGAGATCGACAAAGGCCCGATCACCGAGGCGTACGGGGCGGACGTCCAGCGCGTGATCCAGGTCTGCAACGAGGCCCTGGCCACGGAGATCGTGTGCGTGCTGCGGTACAAGCGGCACTACTACACGGCCACCGGCATCCACGCCGAGACCGTCGCGAGCGAGTTCCTCCAGCACGCGGCCGAGGAGCAGCAGCACGCCGACATGCTGGCCGAGCGGATCGTCCAGCTCGGCGGCGAGCCCGACTTCTCCCCGGACACCCTCACCACCCGCGCCCACGCCGAGTACAACGCCAGCCTCGACCTCGTCGAGATGCTCAAGGAGGACCTGGTGGCGGAGCGGATCGCCATCGCGTCCTACACCGAGATCATCCAGTGGCTCGGCGACGGCGACCCCACCACCAAGCGCGTCTTCGAGCAGATCCTCGCGCAGGAGGAGGAGCACGCCGATGACCTGCGCGGCTTCCTGGAGCGCTTCCCGAAGTCCTAGCCGGGCGGGTCCCTAGCCGGGCAGGTAGCGCCGCGCGGCCCTCACGAGGGGGGCCCGCCCGGCGCTGACGTAGTCGGTCGAGACGGCCTCGGCGACGAAGAGGGTGTGGTCGCCCGCCTCGACGGTCTGGCGCGTCTCGCACTCCAGGGCCGAGACGCCCCTGTCGGGGACGAGGGCGCCGGAGTGCTCGCCGCGGTGGTGCGGCTCGCTCGCCAGCAGGATGCGCGCGCTCGGGCGCCCCTCGGCGGCGAACCGGCCGGCCAGGGCGCGCTGGTCCGCGGAGAGGATCGTCGCGGCCCAGCGCGGGCTCCGGCCGAGCACCTCGGTGAGGTAGGACGAGGACGCCACGCTCGCCAGCACCATCGGGGGGTCCAGCGACACCGACATGAACGAGGTGATCGTGGTGCCGAGGTCGTCGCGGCCGTCGCGGACGGTCAGCACCACCACGCCGGTGGCGAAGGCCGCGACGGCCTCGACGAAGTCGGCGCTCAGCGGATCTCCCAGGCGCCGGGCAGGGTGAGCGGGCCCGCGGAGGGCAGGCCGAGCCGCGCGGCGAGCCCGCCGAGGGAGCCCCACCCGTCGAAGCGCGCGGACGCGGCGGTGCGGTCCTCGCTGGACTCCGGCGGGCGCAGCCGCTCCAGCGGCGAGGTGTGCGGGTAGATCCGGACCGGCGCGTCGGAGGCCATCCCCGCCCTCTTGCGGGCGATGTCCAGGGCCAGGTCGATGCCGCCGAGCTCGTCGACGAGGCCGTGCTCGCGCGCGTCCGCGCCCGTCCAGACCCGGCCCCGGGCCAGCTCGTGGACGCGCTCGCGGGACAGGTCGCGGCCCTCGGCGACCTTCGCGGTGAAGTCGTCGTAGATCCTGTCGAGGGAGGCGTTGACGCGCTCCCACTCGGAGTCGCTGAAGTCCTTGGTGGCGCTGAACATGCGGGCGTGGTCGCCGTCGGCGACCGAGCCGAGGCCGACGCCGACCCGCTCCAGCAGGTCGTTCACCACGGCCTTGCCGACCACGACGCCGATCGAGCCGGTGATGGTCCCGGGCTGCGCGACGATCCTGTCGGCCGCCATCGAGACGTAGTAGCCGCCGGACGCGGCGACGTTGCCCATGGAGACGATCACGGGCTTGCCGGCGCGGCGGGCGAGGACGACCTCGCGCCAGATCGAGTCGGAGGCGACGGCGGAGCCGCCCGGGCTGTTGACGCGGAACACGATCGCCTTGACGCGGTCGTCCTTCACGGCGGCGCGGAACGCGGCGCCGATCGTGTCCGAGCCCATCGCGGGCCCCGAGTTCGGGAGCGGGCCGCCGCGGCCGCTGCGGCCGAGCCGGATCGGGCCCTGCCCGTTGATGAAGGCGACGACGTCCTGCCTGCCGGGCTGCGGGAGGCGGTTGGCCAGGCCGTGCGCGCGGTTGTAGCGGGAGACGTAGCGCAGCTGCGCCTCCTCGCCGAACTCCTTCCGGAGGCCGCCGTAGATCTCGTCGCGGTAGGCGAGGCCGTCGACCAGGCCCTCCTCCAGCGCCTCGGCGGCCAGCAGGGGGCCGCGGTCGGTGAGCTCGCGGACCTTCTCCTCCGCCAGGCCGCGGGAGGCGGCGATCCCGGCGGTGATCTGCTCGCCGAGCGAGGTGACGAGGCGCCGCGACGACTCCTCGTGCTCGGGCGTGTAGGTCTTCTCCATGAACGTGTTCGCCATGGTCTTGTACTCGTAGCGCTTGGCGAACCGCGGGCGGACGCCCGCCTTCTCCAGCGCGCCGGCGAAGAACGGCTCCTCCAGCGCGACGCCGGTGAGCCCGACCTCGCCGGTGGGCTGCAGGTAGACCTTGTCGAACCCGGTGGCCAGGTAGAACGGGACGGTGCCGCGGCCTCCCTCGCCGAACGTCTCGGCCCAGGCGATGGTGTGCTTGCCCGCGTCCCGCAGGCCCTGCACGGCCTCGCGCAGTTCCTGGGCGAGCGCCAGCCCGACGGTGCCGCTGACCTTCACGACGAGGGCGCGCACCCGGCTGTCGGAGCGGGCGCGGCGCAGCCCGTCCAGGACGTCCCGCAGGCCCGGCCGGCGCATGGACAGGAACGCCGAGATCGGGTCGGCGGGCGCGGTCTCGACGATGCCCTCGGTGAGGTCGAGCTCCAGGATCAGCGGGGCCGTCCGCCGGTCGCGGGCCTGTTTGATCACGTTGACGACTGTGCCGGGATCCACCATGGGCCCAGCCTATGCGCTCGCCCGGCGCCGTTCCCGTCCCCCGGGCGGGCCCGAGCCGGGCGGGACGGGGTCAGCGGGCGAACGCCTTGTTGGGGATCACGCTGGCCGACGCCTGGGCGACCGGGCGGCCGCGCCCGTCGGCGACCACCGCGTTGGAGACCATGCGGGTGCCGCCTGGGTGCACGCACGTCCCGGTCACCGTGTAGGTCTCGCCCGCCCGGACGCCGCGCAGGTAGTCGACGTTCAGGTTGAGGGTGAGCATCGGCATGAAGTGCTCGCAGGTGCTGCTCGCCGCGAGGCAGACCGCGTTGTCGAGGATCATCGCGATGTATCCGCCGTGCACCGTGCCGCCGGGGTTGCAGAGCCGTTCGCCCGGCGTCCACGCGATGACGACCCGGCCCGGTTCGGCGGAGGCGATGTCCTGCCCGATGTAGTCGTTGATGTCGGAGATCTGCGGGAACCGTCCGTCCGCCATCGCCTGGATCAGCTCGGCGCCCGACAGGGTGTCCCACAGGTCGGCGGCCTCCCGGTGGGCCTCGGCCTCCTGAGCGGCCTCCCGACGGGCCTGCGGGGTCGCCTCGACGCTCAACTCGCTCTCCTTGATCACGGTGACCCCCGAATCGTATTCGGCGAGGCGGGTGAGGGCACTGTGCCCTTCGTCACGGGTCCGCGGCGCTATCGTCGGACGCATGGGAGACGGCGACGGCTGGGCCGGCTGCGAGTTGGGGCACACGCACTGGGGACGGTTCGGCGCCGCGGGCCTGCTGGCCTACCACCGCGACTCATCCGGCCAGACGTGGGTGCTGCTCCAGCAGCGCGCGTGGTGGGGCCTCGGCGGCGGGACGTGGGGCATGTTCGGCGGCGCGCTGCACAGCCACGAGGACGCCGTCACCGGCGCGCTCCGCGAGACGTCCGAGGAGTCGACGCTCGACACGTCAGTGGTCCGCGTCCACGGGACGAGCGTGGAGGACCACGGCGGATGGTCGTTCACCTCCGTCGTGGGCTCGCTTTCGGAGCGCGTGCCCGTGCTGCCCGCGTCGCGGGAGACGCGCAGGGCCGAATGGGTGCGCGAGGAAGAGGTCACCGACCGCAAGCTGTTCGAGCCGTTCGCGCGCTGCTGGCCCCGCGTGCGGGAGGCGATGCGGGGGGTCGTCCTCGTCGTGGACGCGGCGAACGTCGTGGGCGCCCGCGCCGACGGCTGGTGGAAGGACAGGGCGGGCGCGAACGCGCGGCTCCGCGACGACCTGAAGCGCCTCGACGGCGGCGTGCACGGCCTCCCGAGCGGCCTGTTCCCCTATGACCGCTGCTTCCCTGAGGTCGTCCTGGTCGTCGAGGGCGCGGCGCGGAGCGTCGCCGACGAGCCGGTCGACGGCCTGCGGGTCGTGGCCGCGCCCGGCAGCGGCGACGACGCGATCGTCGACCTCGTCCGGCGGGGCGCCCCGGACAAGGCCCACCTGGTCGTGACGGCCGACCGGGAGCTGCGCGCCCGCTGCGAGGAGGCGGGCGCCGCCATCACCGGCCCGCGCTGGCTCCTCGAACGCCTCTAGCCGTTCACGCGCTCTCGCAGCGGGTCAGTTCTCGGCTCGGGTCAGTTCTCGACGCGGTGGCCGGCGTCGCGCAGCGCCCCCGCCGCCGCCTCCGACCGGTGCTCCGGGACGAGCACGAGGTCGGAGTGGTACGTCGAGGCGACGAAGACGGGCACCCCGGCCTCGGCCAGCGGCCCCACGACCGCGGCGAGCAGGCCGGGCGTGTCGAGGCCGTGGTCCGGGTCGCTGTAGAAGCCGACCCACCGCTCCGTCTCGGCGAAGGGCGAGGCCTCCCGGATCACGGTGAGGCCCTCGGGAGCGCGGATGAGCGCGACCCACTCGTCGTCCTCCGGGAACGTCGCGTGCGGGAGGTGCTCCACCATGAACTGGCCGGGGACGATGTGCAGGCGCATGCCGACACCCTATTCAGGTACGAGCCACACCGCCCCCAGGGGCGGGACGCGCATCTCCGCCGACGCGGGCAGCCCGTGCCACGGCTCCGGCGTCGCCTCGACCCGGCCGAGGTTGCCGACGCCGCTGCCGCCGTACTCGTAGGCGTCGGTGTTGACGAGTTCGCGCCAGCGGCCCACGCGGGGGAGGCCCACCCGGTAGTTCTCGTGCGGGTTCCCGGCGAAGTTGACGACGCACGCCACGACGGGCGGTTCGCCGCCGTCCGGGGCCGTCCCGTAGCGCAGGTAGGACAGGGTGTTGCCGCCGGCGTCGTTGCCGTCGATCCAGCGGAACCCCTCGTGGTCGCTGTCGCGCGTCCACAGCGCGGGCTCACCCTGGTACGCGTGGTTCAGGTCGCGCACGAGCCTCTGCAGCCCGAGGTGGTTGGCGCCTTCGGAGGCGTTGTCCAGCAGCCACCAGTCCAGCGGGCGCTCCTCCGCCCATTCGGCGCCCTGCCCGAACTCCTGGCCCATGAACAGCAACTGCTTGCCGGGATGCGACCACATGTAGGCCAGCAGCGCCCGCAGCCCGGCGAACTGCTGCCAGGAGTCGCCCGGCATCTTGCTCAGGAGCGACCCCTTGCCGTGGACGACCTCGTCGTGCGACAGCGGCAGGACGTAGTTCTCCGAGAACGCGTACACCAGCGAGAACGTGATCTCGTTGTGGTGGTAGTGCCGGAACACCGGCTCGTGACGCAGGTATTCGAGCGTGTCGTGCATCCAGCCCATGTTCCACTTGAACCCGAACCCGAGCCCGCCGAGATGGGTCGGGCGGGAGACCCCGGGCCACGCCGTCGACTCCTCCGCGATCGTCATGATGCCGGGGTTGCGCTTGTATACCGTCGCGTTCATCTCCTGGAGGAAGGAGATGGCCTCCAGGTTCTCCCGCCCGCCGTAGATGTTGGGCGTCCACTCGCCTTCCTTGCGCGAGTAGTCGAGGTACAGCATCGAGGCGACGGCGTCCACGCGCAGCCCGTCGATGTGGAACTCCTCCAGCCAGAAGGACGCGTTCGCCACGAGGAAGTTGCGGACCTCGGCGCGGCCGAAGTTGAACACGAGCGTCCCCCAGTCGGGGTGCTCGCCGCGCTTGGGATCGTCGTGCTCGTAGAGGGCGGTGCCGTCGAACCGGGCCAGCGCCCACTCGTCCTTCGGGAAGTGGGCGGGCACCCAGTCCATGATGACGCCGACACCCGCCTGGTGGAGGCGGTCGATGAGGTACCGGAAGTCGTCAGGGTCGCCGAACCGGGCCGTGGGCGCGTAGTAGGACGTCACCTGGTAGCCCCAGGACGGTCCGTAGGGGTGCTCGGTGACCGGAAGCAACTCCACGTGCGTGAAGCCCATGTCGCTGACGTACTGCGTCAGCTCCTCCGCCAGTTCCCTGTAGCCGAGCCCGGGGCGCCACGACCCGAGGTGCACCTCGTAGGCGCTCATGGGTTCGTGCAGCCAGTCGTGCTCCTTGCGGGAGTCCATCCACGCGCCGTCCTCCCACTCGTAGGAGGAGGTGAAGACGCGGGACGCCGTCGCGGGCGGGCGCTCGGTGGCCTGCGCCATCGGGTCGGCCTTGGCGCGCCACACGCCGTCGGCCCCGAGGATCTCGTACTTGTAGCACGTGCCGTCGCCGACGCCCGGGACGAACAGCTCCCAGACGCCGGTGGAGCCGAGCGACCGCATGGGGTACGCGCGGCCGTCCCAGTGGTTGAAGTCGCCGACCACCCGCACGCCGCGCGCCGTCGGCGCCCACACCGCGAACGCCGTCCCGGTCACGGTGCCGAGCGCGGACGCGTAGGAGCGGACGCGGGCGCCGAGCGCGCGCCACAGCTCCTCGTGCCGGCCCTCGCCGATCAGGTGCAGGTCGAGCTCGCCGAGCGTCGGCAGATGGCGGTAGGGGTCGTCCTGGATCGTCTCGATGCCGTCTCCGTAGGTGACGGCGAGCCGGTAGTCGGGGACGGCGAGGGGGGCCTGGTCCTTCTCGGCGCCGGCGAGGGACGACCCGGCCGGCAGCGTCCCGACGAACACCCCCTGGTGGAAGTGCCGGAGCGGATGGCGGTCGCCGCTGGGCAGCACGACCTCGACCTTCTCGGCGAGCGGGCGCAACGCCCGCACCGTCACCCCGTCCCGATTGGGATGCGCCCCGAGGACGCCGTGCGGATCATGGTGGTCGCCGCCGACGAGTCGATCGATCTCCGCGCGCGTCACCCGTGCCATGACGTCATGGCCTCCCGTCACTGAGCCGTTTACCCCAAGAGGTTGCCCCGAGAACCGGCGCTCTCACATGACGGGCCGATCTGTTTTCGCGAACCCGGCATTCCGGGTGCGGATGTTGCGGCCGCACGGCCGGCACGACTCTTCGTCGTGGGGTCGCGCCGAATGTGCCGTCCGTGCGGCCACGTCTACCTCGCCCCAGCGGTGACCCCGACCCCACCGCCCTGGGCTCCATTCCTGTGTCACCTCAGCGACACAGGTACCTTCCGTACCGGAATGTCCCAGCCCGGCCCGCCCCCGCGCGCGGACCGGGCCGCCCCGACGCCTCTGCCTCCCGTCACCGTTCTCCGGACTCCCCGCGCGCCTGGTCGAGCAGCACCCGCCGGAGCCCCTCCGAGTCGTCCGCGGCCACGGTCATCGCACATCCCGCCTGGAGTTGCGCGTCGGTGAGGTCGCCGCTGCGGGTCGCGTACCAGCGCCCCGCGTCGCTGCGCCACACCTGCCAACCCGGAAACTCGCCCTCGATGGCCGCCTTCAGATCCTCGAAGTCGCCCATCAAGGTCGTCCCTTCCCCGAGGCCGCTCTTCTGTATACAAAAGTCTTACTCGGCCTGAGAGGTGTCAAGCTGTCCGTAAGCGGACCGTGCCCCCGCGGATAGCGCCTGGAAGGTATGGATGACTGGAGGGGCGAGCAGGATCGAACGCGGCGTCGAACGCTGTTCGAACGTGGCCGCGGGCTGGAGGCCGGGGGGCGCGCCCGAGGAGAGGGAGGTGACGCCGGTGCCGGAGCGTCCCGCCTACCTGCGCATCGCCGACATTCTGCGAGAGGGGATCCGGGACGGCAGCCTCCCGCCGGGGACGCGGCTGCCGACCCTGGCCGAGCTGTGCGACCTCCATGGCGTCTCGGAGATCGTCGTGCGGCAGGCCGTCGCGCTGCTGCGCGGCGAGGGCCTGGTGGAGACCCGCCGCGGCGGAGGCACGCGCGTCCGGACCGTCCCGCCGGTCCGCCGCGTGGCGATGGAGCGCTACCGCGCGGTGGCCGAGCCGTCGGCGGTCCCCGAGACCACGTTCACCCGCGACCAGAAGATCACCTGGGAGGAGTACCGGCTGGACCGGGAGTTCTCCCGCGTCCGGGCCGACGACGACCTCGGCGCGCTGTTCGAGCTGCCGTCCGGCACCGAGCTGCTGCGCCGCCGGTTCGTCTTCTACGCGCGCGAGGAGCCGCAGCAGATCTCCGTCAACTACCTGCCGTGGGACGTGGTCGGCGACACGCCCGTCGCCGACCCGGCGCGCGAGCCCTGGCCCGGCGGGACGCTCGCGCAGCTCGCCTACCTCGGGTACCCGCCGACCCGCGTCGAGGAGGCCGTCCGCTCCCGGATGCCGACGCCCGAGGAGGCCGAGACGCTCAACATGGCGGGCGGGGTGCCGGTGCTCGCCATCACCCGCCGCATGCTGGCGCGCGCCGGCGTCATGGAGGTCTGCCGCGAGATCGTGCTGCCCGCCGACCGGGTCGTCCTCGACTACGCCATCGACCTGTGACGCGGCGGCGAGGGGAGGACCGGGGCGGGCGGGCCCGGTGCGGCGCCGGCCCGGTCAGCCCGCGAGCCGGGCCAGGGACCGCAGCGGGACGGGCAGCCACGACGGCCGGTTCCGCGCCTCGTACCGGATCTCGTAGACGGCCTTGTCGAGCTCGAAGGCGCGGACCAGCGTCGCGTGCGCCTCGGGATCGGGCCCGCCCGCGGCCGCGTAGCCGGCGCAGAACGCCGCCCGGTTCCGCTCGGCCCACGCCTGGGCGCGCAGCTCCAGCGCGTCCGCCGCCTGCGGCGGGAGGTCGTCCTCCCGGGCCAGCAGGAACCGCGCGGCGTACTCGAAGGAGCGGAGCATCCCGGCGACGTCGCGCAGCGGGTGCGCGGGCGCCCGGCGCTCGGCGGGCGTGCGGGCCGGCTCTCCCTCGAAGTCCAGCAGCGTCCAGCCGGAGTCGGTGCGCAGGACCTGGCCGAGGTGGTAGTCGCCGTGCACGCGCTGGAACGGCAGCGGCGACGCCTCCGCGGCGACGCGGTCGAACACCTCGCGGATCGCGGGCGCGTAGGGGCGCAGCTGCGGGACCGCGGCGCTGACCTGGTCGAGCTGCTCGTGCATCGCGAAGACGATCTCCCGCAGCAGCTCGGGCGGCGCCTGCGTCACGCCGAACGCGGCGGCGAGGTCGCGGTGCACCTCGGCGGTGGCCGCGCCGAGCCGTTCGGCCTCGGCGGCGAAGTCGCCTCCGGCGGCCCCGGCGTCGCGGGCGGTGAACGCGGCCGGCGGCCCCGGCGGCGCGGTCTGGGCGAACCAGTCGCGGACGCTGGTGAGCGCGAGCTGCCAGCCGTCCGTCGCGGTGCGCAGGAACTCCGACAGCAGCGCGAGCGTGACCGGCTCGTCCCCGCCCCCGGAGTCCGCGCCGCCCGCGGGTGCGCCCGAGGCGGAGCCCTTCGCGGTGCCCAGCGTGCCCGGTTCCAGCTCGATCCAGCCGTGCACGCTCGGGACGTGCTCGCAACCCCGCCGGGAGAGCGCGAGGTTGACCTCCAGGTCGGGGCTGACGCCGGGGGACAGGCGGCGGAACAGCTTGCAGATGTAGGCGTCGCCGAAGATCAGCGAGGTGTTGCTCTGCTCGCCCGCGATCGGCGTGCCGTCCAGGTCCGTGCGGATGCCGGTGCCGGGCGCGCGGCGGAAGGTCAGCGGCCCGACCGTCCGGTCGTCCGCCATGAGGTCCAGCAGCGGCCGCGTCAGCTCCGCGTCGTGGGCGGCGTCGTAGACGTACCCGGTGATGTCCTGCTCGGGGTCCTCCAGATGCCCGATCGCGACCGGCGCCAGATGCTCGGGAAGGTCGCGGCGGACGCCGAGGAGGAGCTGGTAGTGGTCGGTGGCGCCGTCCTGGCGGACGTCGAGGACGAGGTGGTGCAGGGAGGGGTCGCCGGGCCGGAGCTCGGTGGCGGTGCCGATGGCGAGGTCGTGGATGGGGCCGTCCTTGCCGCCGAACCACCGCTGCCGCGGCAGCCAGCCGGCCAGGAGCCGGACGAGCGAGGTGTCGGTCGGCGGAGCGGACGGCGCCACGGTCACATCACTCCCTCTCCCGGCTCCTGCCCGTCCGGCGGCGGCGGGAGCAGGAACCAGTAGAAGCCGTGCCCCGGAAGGGTCAGCAGGTAGGGCAGTTCGCCGATGGCGGGGAACTGGACGCCGCCCATGCACTCGATCGGGTACGTGCCCCGGAAGCGCCGCAGGTCCAGTTCCACGGGCTGGGGGAACCGGGACAGGTTGTTCACGCAGAGGACCGTGTTCGCGCCGCCCCACTGGTTGGCGTCCCCGCCGTTGATCTCGCGGGTGAAGGCCAGGACGGAGGGGTTGGAGGCGGACAGTTCGACGTAGGAGCCGACGCCGAAGACGGGGTGGCGCTGGCGGATCTCG
>NZ_JBFARL010000159.1:0-19076 GCF_040674655.1 Actinomadura sp. NPDC049753
CTGCGCTTGCGCTCGGTGGCGACCGCGCAGCCGGCCCCGCCGCCGCACCCGCGCCGGCAAGCCGGCCGCGACTTCGGGCGGTACCGCCGAGGCGTCGCAGACCGCCTGACCGGGCGGCGGAGCGGCCGACCGCGAGACGTCTCAGTCCCGCGGTCGCGTTCCGTCCGGGCCTCTTCCCTCGCGCAGTCTGAGGGCGAGGCCCGGATGGTCGGTGACGAGGACGGCGACGCGCGGGTCGCGCAGGAAGCGGCGCATGACGGGCTCGGCGTTGACCGTCCAGATCATGGCCGGTATCCCGGCGCGCCCGCACTGGCGCAGCACGCCGACGCGGGCGAGCCGGTGGTTGAGGGCGACCATGTCGGCGCCCGCCCGCCGGATCAGCCGCAGCGGCGCGAAGTCGTGCGCGGCGCCCCGCTCCCACAGGTTGCGGCCGACCGACAGGGCGGTCCGCACCCCGGGGAAGCTCTTCTTGATCTCCACGAGGGACGTGATCTCGCCGGTGGTCACCACGAAGTTCCCGGTGCCGAACGCCTCCACGGCCAGCGCCACGCTCTCGTGCTCGCAGCCGCGCTCCTTGAGGTCCAGATGACCCTGCGCCCGGCCCGCGATGATCTTCATCGCGTCGCCGGCCAGCGGCACCGGCCGCACCGCGAGCTCCTGGATCCGCTCGTAGGGGAGCCGGTTCAGCCGGAGCCCCGCGATCTCGGGATCGTGGTGGACGACGAGCCGCCCGTCCCCCGTCCGTCTGATGTCGATCTCCACGTACTCGGCGCCCGACGCGACCGCGTCGCCGAGGCCCGTGAGGCCGGCCTCGTCGCGGCGGTGGGCGGAGATGGCAGGCATGGCGACCACGCTGGCGACGCTACCACCGAAGATTTCTTACCGATGCCCGCAGGCCCCCATTGACTAAGGTTTCCACCGTGAGTACGCCCCGGTTCGTGAGTCTGCCCCCCGGTGTTCGCCGGACGACCGTCGAGACCTCCCGCGGCCCGTTCGCCGTGCTGGAGGCCCTTCCGGGATCGGGCATGCCCGACCGCTGCCCCGCCCTCCTCGTCCCCGGCCTCACCGGCAGCAAGGAGGACTTCCTCGCCGTCCTGGAGACCCTGGCCGCGTCGGGTCGCCGCGTCGTCGCGATCGACATGCGCGGCCAGTACGAGACCCTCGGCCCGGACGACGAGAGCGCCTACACCCGCGCGGCCCTCGGCGCCGACATCGCGGCCCTCCTGTCGGCGCTGGGCCCCGGCCCCGTCCACCTGGTCGGCCACTCGTTCGGCGGCCTGGTGTGCCGCGAGGCCGTCCTCGCCGGGGCACGCCCCGCGTCCTTCACGGTGATGAGCTCGGGTCCGGGCGCCGTCGGCGGCCCGGCCGCCGCCAGGGCCCGCGCCCTGCGCGACGCCATCCCCGAACTCGGCATGGCGCAGATCTGGGAGCTCAGCCTCGAACCCGACTACCTGGGACGGGGCATCCAGCGCGAGATCGTCGCCTTCCTCAAGGCCCGCACGCTCGGCAACTCCGAGAAGGGGCTCGCGCGCATGGCGGACGAGATCCTCACCGCCCCCGACCGCGTCGACGAGCTGGCCAAGCACTGCGCCGACACGGGCCTGCGCGTCCTCGTCATCTACGGCGAGGACGACGACGCCTGGGACCCCCGCGCCCAGGCCGCCATGGCCGAACGCCTCAACGCGCCCAAGGTCGTCATCCCGGGCGCCGCCCACTCCCCCGCGTGGGACGCCCCCGAGACCACGGCCGCCGCCCTGCTCGCCCTCTGGTCCGACAGCGAACGCACCCTCAAGTAGGTACCGGTCGCACGACCGGTCCATGCCCTCTCCGGGTGCCCGCCGCCGCCCGCCGGCCCCGGAGACCGACGGCGGGTCACCGCGGCGTCCTCAGCCCGCCTCGGCGCCCGGCGGGCCGTGTCCGCCGTTCACGGAGCCTGGAAGTAGTGCCCCATCTCCAGGTCCTCGACAAGGTTCGGGCCGGTCGGGCGCCATCCCAGCAGCTCGCGGGTCAGCGCGCTCGACGCCGGCGCGTCCAGGCCCACGACTCCGGCGAGCCAGCCGAAGTGGCCGGCCGCGTCCCCGGGAGCGATGGACGCCACCGGCAGGTCGAGCCGGCGTCCGATAGCCTCGGCGATGGCCCGGAACGGCACGCCCTCATCGGCGTTCGCGTGCAGCGCCGACCCCGCCGGGGCCTTCTCCAGCGCCAGCCGGAACAGCCGCGCGGCATCCGACACGTGGCCCGCGGGCCAGCGGTTGGCCCCGTCGCCGATGTATCCGGCGACGCCCTTGTCACGCGCGATGCCGACCAGGCCGGCCACGAAGCCCTTGTCGCCTTCGCCGTGCACGGTCGGCGGGAGCCGGACGACCGACGAGCGGACACCACGGGACGCGAAGGAGAGCGCGAGCTGTGCGGTGGCCTGCCGGGCCTGCACCTCCTCCCCCTCGGCGGGCTCGCGCCCGTCCCGCTCGGTCGCCACCCGCCCCGGCGCGAGGCCGAGCAGGCCGGAGGCGAGCACGAACGGCCGATCGGAGCCCGCGAGCGCGTCGCCGAACGCCTCGACGGCGCGCCGGTCCGCGTCGGCGGCGTCCTGGAACCCGCCGGAGAACGCGATGTCGTGCTTGAACGCCAGGTGGACGACGCCGTCCGAGGCCGCCGCGGCGTCGGCGAGGACGTCGAGGTCGTCCAGGGTGCCGCGGCGCACCCCGGCGCCGGCCGCGGTGAGGGCGGCGGCCGAGGCGTCGGAGCGGGCGAGCCCGGTGACGCGGTGGCCCGCCGCGAGGAGTCCGGGAACGAGCGCCGATCCGATCCAGCCGGACGCCCCGGTGACGAAGACGTGCATGGGAGACCCTCCGTTGAGCCGCCGGGCACGGTCGTGCCCGGATCGATGTCAGTCACTGTCATCACCATACACGCACGATGTCAGTGACTGTCATCGACTAGGATTCCGGCCATGGGGCGATGGGAGCCGAACGCGCGCGGCCGGCTCGAACAGGCGGCGCTGGACCTCTACGGCGAACGCGGCTTCGACCGGACCACCGTCGCGGAGATCGCCCGCCGGGCCGGCCTCACCGAGCGCACGTTCTTCCGCCACTACGCCGACAAGCGCGAGGTCCTGTTCGCGGGCTCGGCGCTGCTCCACGACCTGCTCACCACCGCCGTCGCCGACGCCCCGGCGACCGCGGCGCCGCTCGACGCGACGGCCGCGGCGCTGGAGGCCGCCGGCGCCGTCTTCGCTGGACGCCGCGACCACGCCCGCCGCCGCCAGGCCGTCATCGACGCGAACGCGGAACTGCGCGAACGAGAGCTGATCAAACTCGCCACCCTGGCCGGGGCGCTCGCCGAGGCCCTGCGCCGCCGCGGCGTCCCCGACCCGGCCGCGGCCCTCACCGCCGAGGCCGGCATCGCCGTCTTCAAGGTCGCCTTCGAACGCTGGCTCGGCGACGACCGCCACGACCTCCCCCACCACATCCGCGAGTCCCTCGACGAACTCAAGGCCGTCACCGCCGGCAGATGACCGGCGGCGCACCTCCGCCGGATCTCTCAGTCGAGGCAGAACTCGTTGCCTTCGGGGTCGGCCATCACGATGTGGCCCGCGTCGAGCGGGGGCTTCGGGTCGTGGCGCTGGAGGCGGGTGGCGCCGTGGGAGACGAGGCGGTCGGCCTCGGCCTCCAGGGCCGCCATCCGCTCGTCGCCGTCGAGGCCCGGCGCGGCCCGCACGTCGAGGTGCACACGGTTCTTGACCTGCTTGCCCTCCGGGACGCGCTGGAAGAACACCCGGGGGCCGGAGCCACCGGGGTCGACCACCGCCGACGCGTCGTTGCGGTTCTCCTGCGGGACGCCCATCGCCTCCAGGGCCTCGTCCCATGACGCGAAGCCGCCGGGCGGGTCCTGGAGCCGGTAGCCGAGGGCCTCGGCCCAGAAGGCCGCCATCGCGGCGGGGTCGGCGCAGTCGAAAGTGATCTGGACGTTGCGGGCCATGTCAGCTCGCCTTCCGGTGAGTGTGCGAGTAGAGGTCGCGGAGCAGACACACCTCGGACAGATGGTGGATCAGCTCCCGGTCGATGTGCAGGACCAACGCTGCCAGGGGACGCTCGGCATAGGGGCCCTCGGCCTCCCCGCACGGGCGGGTGAGGCCGGTCTCGCCGAGCGATTCGACCCCGGCCAGCCATGTCGCGTACTCCGCGTCGAGCTGGGTCAGCGCCTCGTCCGCCGTCGTGGCGTACTCGAAGGCCTGGTAGTCGGTGGGCGTGCGCCCGAAGTGCGCGGCGCTCCGCACCGCCAGAACACCGACGATCACGTGCGCGAGCCGCCAGGCGATCGTCGTGAAGGGGGCCGGGTCGGGCGGTGGCATCGCGAAGTCGATGGTCATCGCACCGGCACCCGCCTGCACGGGCGCGGTGCCGGTGCCGCGCGGGCGCACGCTCCAGCAGCCGGGCGCGGGCTCCCAGAAGTACTCGTCGTCGGTAAGCCCGCTGATGCGAGGACGCAGCTGGTTGTCCCAGTGCCAGGCGATCTGGTCCCGGAGCAGCGGATTCCAGGTCTCGGTCATGGGGCCAGTGTGGCGGCAATAGCGGACAGCAGCGGTCCGTGATTCGTGGAACGATTGCGCGTGTGAGCGTTGAGGGGACGACCGAGCGGGTCCTGCGGCTGCTGGCGCTGCTCCAGCGGCGGTCGTCCTGGACCTCCGCCGCCCTCGCCGCCGAACTGGGCGTCACCGACCGCTCGGTGCGGCGCGACGTGGAGCGGCTGCGCGCGCTCGGGTACCCGGTGCACGCGACGGCGGGCGTGGGCGGCGGCTACCGGCTGGGCGCGGGCACCCGGCTGCCGCCGCTGCTCCTCGACGACGAGGAGGCGATCGCGACGGCGGTGTCCCTGCGGATGGCGTCCGGCGGCACGGTCGCCGGGGCGGGCGAGGCGGCGCTGCGGGCGCTGGCGAAGCTCGACCAGGTGATGCCGCCCCGCCTGCGGGCCGAGGTGCGGGCGGTGCACGGCGCCACCGAGACCCTCGTCGGCCCCGGCGTCCAGATCGACGCGGAGCTGCTGGTGACGCTCGCGCGGGCCTGCCGCGACGCGGTTCGGGTGCGGTTCCGCTACCCCGGGCGGGACGGGGAACGCGAGCGCACGGTCGAGCCGGTGCGGATGGTCGCCACCGGACGCCGCTGGTACCTGATGGCATGGGACGCCGACCGCGACGGCTGGCGCACCTTCCGGCTGGACCGGATGCGCGAGGCGGTGGCGACGACCTGGCGGTTCCGGCCGAGGGAGCATCCGGACCCGGTCGCCTACGTGCAGCGGGCCGTGACCGAGGCGCCGTACCGGCACCTCGCGCGGATCCGCGTCCACGCCACGGCCGACGAGGTGCGGGAGCTGGTCCCGCCCCAGGTGGGACGGGTCGAGGACGATCGCGACGGCCGGTGCGTGCTCGTCGTCGGCGCGGCGGACCTGGACGCGCTCGCCGTGCACGTGGCCCGGCTGGACTTCGAAACGGAGGTTCTGGAGCCTCCGGAGCTGCGGGAGGCCGCCGCCCGCCTCGCCCGCCGCCTGGCGGCGCTGGCCGGCTAGGGCTGTGTTTCACAGTCCCGGCCCACTTCGCTCGCCTGGCGGCTCGCTCCGTGACCGTGCCCGGGCGAACGCGGCATCGCTTCGCGATCTGCCCGGCTCCGCTCGCCTCCGGCTTCGCTCCACCGGCCAGTTCACGCGTTCGCGCGTGCGGCCGAGGCCACTTCGAGACAGGCGCTAGGGCACGGGCCGGAGCTGCACGAGGATCATCCAGTTGCGGTCGTCCCGCGTGGGGGCGGCGCGCACCCGGTAGCGGCCCGGGGCCAGGTCGATGCCCAGGTGGTTGCCGGGTTCGGGGGTCGCGCCGGGCCAGGCGGAGTCGAAGAGGACGACGGCGCCGTCCACGTCCCAGTCGAGCTCCTCCCGCCACTCGACGCGGTGGACGGCCCGCCTGGCCGCCTCGACGAGCTCGGACTCGGAGTCGGCCGCCGCCCACCGCACGAAGAGGCGCTCGTCCGGCAGGTAGGTCGTGGTGGCGGGTTCGTCGCCGAGGACGAGGCCCCGCCCTTCCCCGATGCCGACCAGCCCGATGTAGCCGTCGACCGCGCAGGCGCGCCCGTAGTCGCCCCAGTTCTCCTCGGGCCCCTCGTCGTCGGTCGCGCCCTCCCAGCGGGCCAGCTGCGACGCGGGCGCGGCCAGCAGCGGCCCCCCGCCGGACTCGACCCACTCCATGGGCACACCCTCTCCTCGGTGAGGCGTCACCGTACAACGCGCCTCGGACACCTTCCCCCTGACATGGGGATATGCGACGATTGAAGTGCATTGTGACGGTGTGGCGGGATGAACGGCCGGACGGGGTGCCGCCGCCGAGCACGATCTCACCTCGCGCGCGGGCGCCGGGCCGGCGAGGGGGAGACATGCGCAAGGTCGCCGACTGCAGGGAAATGCCGAGCGAGATGAACTGCACGCTCGCCATCAGCGGCGAGGAGGACGAGGTCGTCCGCGCCGCCGCCGAGCACGCCGCCTCGGTGCACGGGCACGAGGACACCCCGGAGCTCCGCGAAGAGATCCGCACCCACCTCAAGAACGAGCGCGCGACGGTCGGGAGCTGAGCCGGATGGGCTTCGTACAGATCATCGACTACCGCACCGACCGCCAGGACGAGCTGGAAGGCCTGTTCGACGAGTGGGCGCAGGCCAGCCAGGGGAAGCGGACAGCGACCCACGAGCTGCACACCAAGGACCGCCAGGACTCGTCCCACTACGTCGACATCGTCGAGTTCCCGTCCTTCGAAGAGGCCATGCGCAACAGCGACCTCCCCGAGACCCGGCGCATCGCCGGGCAGATGGAGGCCCTGTGCACCGACGGCCCACGCTTCCTGAACCTGGAGGTCGTCCGAGACGAGCCCCTATGACCGACTAGACCACCGGAGCCGCGTATGCCGTGGACGCCTCGCCTCCCGGAAGGGGGGCGGTGGCGCGGGGGCGCTGGGGTAATGACACACTTACTTCAGTTTGTCTCACGGAGGTGTACATGTCGGCGACCGTCCAGGCTCCCGAGAGCGTCACGTGGCGCGTCCACATCGACCGGTCCATGTGGATCGGCGGGGTGCGCAGCCTCATGCTCCAGGCGCTGCACCCCATGGCGATGTGGGGCGTCTGGCAGAACTCCAACTTCCAGGAGGACCCGTTCGGGCGGCTCCAGCGCACCGCCGACTTCGTCGGGGTGGCCACGTACGGGTCGCATGAGGAGATCGACGAGTTGGCGTACCGCGTCCGGGAGATCCACCGGAGCCTGCGCATCCTCAACCACGACACCGGAAAGCGGGAGCGGCTCGACCAGCCCGAACTGCTGCGCTGGGTGCACTGCGCCGAGGTGTACTCCTACCTGGAGGTCGCGCGGAGGGCCGGGCTGCCGCTGACCGACGCCATGGCGGACAAGTACCTGGACGAGCAGCGGCACACCGCGACCTACGTCGGGCTGCACGCCGACGACGTCCCCGGCAGCGTGGCCGAGATGGAGGCCTACCTCGCCGAGATGCGGCCCCAGCTGCGCGTCACCGAGGAGGCCGCCGCCACGGTGCGGTTCCTCATGTGGCCGACGATGCCCGAGAATCTCAAATTCCTCGCGCCCGGGAAGCCTGGCTACTTCCCGTTCGGAGCGCTCTGCTACTACTCGCTGCCGGACTGGGCCCGCCAGATGTACGGGGCGCTGCCCGAGGTGCCGCAGCCCGCGGTGACGGCGGCGCTCCGCTCGTTCCGCCTCGCGATGAACGCGGTCCCCGAGCGGCTGCACGACTACGCGTTCGCCAAGAACACCCGCGACATGCTGGAACGCGCCCGGCAGCGGCTCGCGGCCGACGGCTACGACCTGAGCAAGGGCCTCTACGGCCTCCGCGACCCGCGCCGCTGGCCCGGGCGGCGGGAACTCGCCACCGCCTAGACGGCGTCGACGGGAAGCGCCGCCCAGGGCTCCTTGCGCGGGGCGGCCTCCCGGCCCTCCGGGCAGTGGCGGGCGAAGTCGCACCACGAGCACAGGTTCCCCGGACGCGGAGGGAACAGCTCGTCGTGCGGGGCGTGGTCGACCTCCCCCTCGCGGGGCCTCGGCACGCCGGCGCGCTTCCCGGCGCCGGCGCGGTAGGCGTCGTCGGCGGCCGCGGCCTCGGCGGCGATCTGCTCCGCGCGCCGGATGTGCCGGGCCAGCGACTCGTCGGTGTGCTCCCACACCGCGACCTCGCCGGACGGCAGATGGTGCAGCTCGACCCGGCGGCACGGGCGGCGCAGGACGCGCGACGCCGCCACCGCGTAGATCGCCAACGCCAGCGAGCCGCGGGCGTCGTCGGCGGTCAGGACGTGCCGCCCGGTCTTGTAGTCCACGACGACGAGCTCGGAGCCGCGCGCGTCCAGCCGGTCGATGCGCCCGGACACCGCGATCCGGTCGGTGCGGGTCGCCACGGTGCGCTCGACGCCGAGGGGCTCGTCGGACGGGTCCAGCCCGGCGACGTACCGCTCCGTCATCTCCCGGGCCCGCTCGCGCCACTGCGCGGACTGCGCCTCGTCGCGGAACCCGTCGGTCAGCCAGCCGCGGAGCAGCAGCCTCCCCGCCGCCTCGGGGCTGCGCTCGTGGACGGGCAGCCGCCACCAGCCGGCCAGCGCGTTGTGCACGCTCGCACCGACGCTGTTGTGCGCCCACGGCGGCCCCTTGGGCGGCATCGGACGATCGAGATACGTCATCCGGTACCGGCGCGGGCAGTCCAGCCACGTGTTCAGCCGCGAAGGCGTGCACGTGTAAAGCCGCTGAGGCATCCCCTCAAAGCCCAGCTGCTCGGCTCCCACAGCTAGTCGTCAGACTCCCTCGCCATGGAGCCCCAGCTCTCCCAGCGGGCGTCCTCTTCGCCGACCGTGGTCTCCTCGCCCTGCGCGGGCAGGACGCGCAGGTCCTTCGGCAGCGGGGTGAGCAGCGCGCCGATCGAGTTGAGCTGCTTGCGCAGGTCCTCGTAGACGCCGCCGACCGAGCCCGGGCGGCCGCGGTGCAGGGTGTCGCCGGAGAACAGCAGGCCGAGCTGCTCGCTGATCACGCAGACGCTGCCGGGCGTGTGGCCCGGGGTGTGCACGATCTCCAGCTGCGCCTCGCCGATCTCGAAGACGCCGCCGTCCTCAAGCCAGATGTCGGGTTCGAGGGAGCGCAGCGCCTTGGCGTCGTCCTCGTCGTCCTCCTCCTTGGCGAGGCGGCCGAAGTAGTCGCGCCACAGCAGCCGGTCGGCGCGGTGCAGGGCGATCGGCGCCCAGTTGTCCTCGTCCTCCTCGCCGGCCGCGGCGACTTCGAGGACCACGCTGAGGCGGTGCTCGTTGCCGTCGGTCAGCAGGACGGCCATGACCTCGCGGTCACCGACCTCCTTGAGGATGGCCTCGGCGTCGTTGGCCGGGTCGATCACGATGACCTCGTCGTCGTCGCCGACGATGTAGGTGTTGTTCTCGACGTCGTACTCGGTGTCGTCCAGGGTGAGCTTCCCCGACGTCACCACCTGTTCGATGCGCGCGTCCACGCTTCGCACCCTACCGCGATTCGCCGCCCCGGTCGGGCAGACGGAGATCGCCGCCGGTGGCGGCCGCGCGGAGCGCGTCGAAGGCGTCCGGCGCGGTGGTCTCGACGCCGATCCGGTCGCCGGTGAACGCGCCGTGGTCGTCGCTGGAGCCGGTCACGGCGAGGCCGAGCGCGGCGGCCAGGTCGCGCAGCCGGGCACGGTCCTCGGGGGCGTGGTCGGGGTGGTCGGTCTCGACCCCGGCGAGCCCGGCGGCGGCGAGCCTCTCGATCACCTCGTCGCCGAACACGTACCCGCGGCGGCGCGCCCGGGGGTGGGCCAGGACGCACACTCCCCCGGCCGCGCGGACGAGCTCGATCGCCCGCTCCGCGTCGAGCGCGTACCGCTCGACGTAGGCGCGGCCGCCCTGCGCGATCCAGCGGGACGTGAACGCCTCGTCCGCGGTCTCGATCACGCCGGCCTCCACCATGGCGCGCGCGATGTGCGGGCGCCCGACCGCCTCGCCCGTGGCCAGCGCGCGGACCATGTCCCAGCCGACCTCGGCGCCGAGAGCGTTCAGCCGCTCCACCATGCCGCGCGCCCTGACCACCCGGTCGTCGCGGATCCGGGCCAGCTCGGCGGCCAGCACCGGCTCCCCCGGGTCGAACAGGTAGCCGAGCAGGTGCAGGCTCCGGCCGTCCTCCTTGCACGACAGCTCGATGCCGGGGACCAGCGCCAGGCCGTCCGGGAGGGACGCGGCGGCCTCGTCCCAGCCGGCGACGGTGTCGTGGTCGGTGAGCGCGACGACGTCGACGCCGTTCTCGCGCGCCCGCCGGACGACCTCCGCCGGCGGCCGGGTCCCGTCGGACGCGTCGCTGTGGCAGTGCAGATCGATCCGCATAGGCCCTTCATACCAGCCGCTCAGCCGTCGAGGCGGGGGCTGTACGCGCCGTAGGGGAGGTCGAGTTCCATTCCCGGCTCGCGGAGGTCGAGCAGGGTGAGGCGCTCCACCATGAGCACCCCGGCGTCGGCGGGCCACAGCACCGCCCACAGCCAGTTCCCCATCGCCTCGCCGACGTAGGCGGCGCGGTCGGGGCGGTCGCCCACCGCCCACATCGGCACCGTATGCCCGCTGGTGGCGGCGGGGCCGCCGATGTCCAGCTTCACGTGGGGCGGGCCGCCGTTGAAGGCGGTGCCGGGATCGGGGCCCGAGAGCCCCGCGTAGTGGGCGCCGAGACCGATGCCCGGTTCCTCGGCGATCAGCACCATGTCGGCGGGGCCGTGCAGCAGGCCCGGGCCGGACACCGCGACGGCGGTCGCGCGGGCGCCCGAGCGCTCGTCGCCGACGGAGGCGAATCCCGTGACGAGCCACGCCGCCGGAAGCGGCCACGGCGTCCAGACCGGCACCCTCGCGTCCCGCAGGACGACGGCCAGCCCCTCGGGGCCAGGGCGATGGGACGGCTGCCTCGGCAGTACGGCACCGTGCACGCCGCAGCTCCAGTCGCTGGACCAGAGGCTCGGCGCGGTCAGCGGGCCCGCACAGCGCGGGCATGTGGGCTCCGCCCTCATGACTAACCACCCTGCGCGGCCACGTCCCGCCTCGTCAAGGGGCTGGGGGGTCGCCGCCCTGGAAAGTGGCGACAAAATGGGGTCATGCGAGTGCGCTGCGTGGGCGGGATCGTCCGGGACGGCGAGGGGCGGTTCCTGCTGGTCAGGCGCGGCCATCCGCCGGGAGAGGGCCTGTGGTCGATCCCGGGCGGGCGGGTCGAGCCCGGCGAGGACGATCCGGCGGCGGTCGCCCGCGAGCTGAGGGAGGAGACCGGTCTGGACGTCCTCGTCAGCGCCCTGGCCGGGACGGTGGAGCGCCCCGGGCCCGGCGTCGTCTACGAGATCCACGACTACATGGCCACCGTGTCCGGCGGGACGCTCCGCGCAGGCGACGACGCGTCCGAGGTCCGCTGGGTGTCCCCGGGCGAGCTGGGCGCTCTCCCGATGACGCCCGGCCTGCTCGACGCCCTCGCCGCCTGGGGTGTCCTATGAGGCGTGCGCGGGCGCCGTGGCCGCGGTCAACGGCGCCTCGCCGTCCCCGGGGCCGGCCGTGACCCGCTGGACCCGCATCCGCCGCGCCAGCCACGTGACGGCGGCCGCGTACAGCAGCATCGGGACGATGTCCGCCGCGACGAGCTGCCAGGGGACGGCGCCCTGCTCGATGTCGAGCTGACCGATCGCCGCGGGTCCGAGGAACGCCATCAGGTTGTTGAACACGTGCAGGGCGATGCCGGCCTCCAGCCCGCCCGTCCGCACCGTGAGCCAGGCCGCGACCGCGCCGAACGCGAAGATGTCGAGGATTCCCCAGCCCGTGTAGCCATGCCCGGCCGTGAACAGGGCCGAGCCGACGACGATCCCCGGCCACGGCGTGCGGAACACCACGCTGAAGGCACGGCCGACGCGGCTCCTGGCGTTCTCCAGAGTGCACGCGCCCACAGCCTGGAGCACCCAGCCGCGGAACGCGTACTCCTCCGCCGCCGACTGGAACGGAACCAGCAGGATGATGACGATGGCGGGGGCGACGAACCGTCCCCACCCGACCCAGTGTTCGTCGCCGCCCGACGGGTCGTCGATCGCGGCGGAGGCGGCGATGGACGTTCCGTAGGACACGACGCAGAACAAGATCGCCAGGCCCGAGCAGGCGAGGAGCCAGCGCCGGCGCAGCCGCCCCGCGACCGAGGAGAGCGTGCCCGGCCGCCGCCGCTGGACGACCCACGCCGCGCCCAGCGTGACCGGCAGGAACAGCGCCAGCGACCCGAGGTTGTACGCCAGGTCGGCCGTCTGGTCGCCGAAGATCGAGTCGGTGTCCGTCCCGGGGGTGTCGGGAGCCTCGCCCGTGACCACCACCTGGACGATGACGCCCACGATCAGCAGCCCGATGGCCAGGGCCATCCCGAGGGCCGCGATCCCGAAGGTCCCCGCCAGCGGGCGCCACCACCGGTGCACCTCGTTGCGCGCCAGCCGGTGGAACGGGGCCGCCTTGGGCGTCTCCACCGTCCAGGGCCGCTTCGCCGCGTGGATCCCGTACGGGGGGGCGTAGGGGCCGAAGTGGTCCGCGCCCGGCGGCTGCGCCGGCACCCCGTCCCAGTACGGCGTTCCGGGCGCGTACCCCTGACCGTGCGGCCCGCCGGGGCCGTAGGGCTGCCCGGCGCCAGGGGGCTGTGCCGGGTTCGGCGGCCAGGCGGCGGGCGGCGGCCGAACGCCCTCCGGCGCCGGCTCGGGACCGGACGGCTGCGGGTTCCGCCGGGGCTCGCGTCCCAGATCGGGGTCGAGGGGCGCCCAGCCGTCGCCGTCCCCTGGTCCTGCCACGTGTGACGCCTCCCGGTAGATCTCGTGTACGTGGGACGAATCGTACGGGCCCATCAGTTCCCGGACGGATCGAAGCGCTTCGTCCGGGCCAACCCCGCGGCGCGGCCCTTGGCGGCGACGACGAGCGCCATCTTGCGGGACGCCTCGTCGATCATCTCGTCGCCGAGGCGGGCGGCGCCGCGGCCCTCGCCGAGCGAGTGCTCGTAGGCGTCGAGGATCAGCTCGGCGTGGTCGTAGTCGTCCTGCGTCGGGGAGAACACGGCGTTGCCCGCCTCGATCTGGGACGGGTGCAGCACCCACTTGCCGTCGAAGCCGAGGGCGGCGGAACGCTCGGCGACGCGGGTGAAGGCCTCCACGTCGCGGACGTTGAAGTAGGGGCCGTCGATCGCCTGGAGGTCGTGGGCGCGGGCGGCCATGAGGATCCGCATGAGGATGTAGTGGTAGGCGTCGCCCTCGGTGTAGCCGGGCGGCTGCTCGCCGACGACGAGGGTCTTCATGTTGATCGACGCCATGAGGTCACCGGGGCCGAGGACGAGGGCCTCCAGCCGGGGCGAGGACGCGGCGATCGCGTCGACGTTGACCATGCCCCGGGCGTCCTCGATCTGCGCCTCGATGCCGATGCGGCCGGGGGGCAGGCCCGTCGCCCGCTCGATCTGCGTGAGAAGCCGGTCGAGCCACTGGACGTGGGAGGCGTCCGACACCTTCGGCAGCATGACCGCGTCGAGGTTGGCGCCGGCGCCCTCGACGACCTCGATCACGTCCCGGTAGGCCCAGTGGGTGTCGAGGTCGTTGACGCGCACCACCCGCGTCCGTCCCGCCCAGTCGCCGTCGTTGAGCGCGGCGACCACGGTCGCGCGGGCGCCCTCCTTGGCCGACGGCGCGACGGCGTCCTCCAGGTCGAGGAAGATCTCGTCGGCGGGCAGCCCCTGAGCCTTCTCGATGAAGCGGGGATTGCTGCCCGGGACCGCGAGGGTGGTACGTCGTGAGCGCATGGCCCCGGATGCTATCCAGGGGTGTGAGACCCTCGGGGCATGGGTCTGAACAGGGCACTGCTGGAGGAGGCGGCCAAGAAGTCGGGGCTGCTGTGGCTGGACCTGCCCGGTCTCCCCCAGCCGCGCGCCGCCTGGCACGTGTGGCACGACGGGTCGGCGTACGTGCTGACCGGCGGGGAGGGCGAGCAGCCGCTGCCGGGCCTGCCGGAGGCGGCGCAGGTGACGGTGATCCTGCGCAGCAAGGACAAGGGCGGGCGGCTCCTGGCGTTCGTCGCCGACGCCGAGCAGGTCGAGCCGGGCTCGCCGCTGTGGGACGAGGTGGCGCCCGTCCTCGCCAAGGAGCGCCTGAACGCCCGGACCCACGAGGGCCAGGTGGAGGCCTGGGCCGCGGAGTCGTGGATCGTCCGGCTCACCCCGGCCGAGGAGGTCGTCGAGGCGGGCGGGGAGTACGCGACCGTCCGGCCGGTGCCGACGCCCGCGACGACCGCCGGAACGCCGCCGCGCCTGTACGGCCGCAAACGCCGGCGCGCCGACCGGTAGCCGCCGCGCGGGGCCCACGGCGGCGGGCCGTCACATCGGCAGGCGGCGCCCTTCCGCGAGGGCGCGCAGCTTGTCCGGGTTGGCCACCAGGTGGATGGCCTGGACCATGCCGTCCGCGTCGACGTCGGCGGTGACGGCACTGATCGGCCCGTTCGGGCCGTCCACGACCAGGGCCGGTTCGCCGTTGAGGTCGACGCGCCGGAAGCGCATGTCGGCCGGGTCGACGCCCTCGTAGGGCTGACCCTCGATCGCGCCGAGGAAGCGCGCGATCCGCTCCGCGCCGAAGATCGTCCGGCGGGGCGCCCGGACCTTGCCGCCGCCGTCGGACCACAGCGCGACGTCGGGCGCGAGGACCTCCAGGAGCCGGTTGACGTCGCCGCCGAGCACCGCCTCGAAGAACCGCTCGGTGGCGGCGCGCCGCTCGGCGCCGCGGGCCTCGAAGCGGGGGCGCCGCGCCTCCACGTGCTTGCGGGCGCGGGTGCCGAGCTGGCGGACCGACGCCTCGGAGCGGTCCAGCGCCTTGGCGATCTCGGCGAAGGGGTAGCCGAAGACCTCCTTCAGCACGAACACGGCGCGTTCGAGGGGGCTCAGCGTCTCCAGGACGACGAGCATGGCCATCGACACCGACTCCGACATCTCGGCGTCCTCGGCGACGTCCGGGGAGGTCAGCATCGGCTCGGGCAGCCACGGCCCGACGTAGGTCTCGCGCTGGGCCCGCGCGGAGCGCAGCCGGTCCAGCGCGACGTTGGTGGTGATCCGCACGAGGTAGGCCTTGGGGTCGGCCACGCCGGAGCGGTCGCCCGCCGACCAGCGCAGCCAGGCGTCCTGGACGGCGTCCTCGGCGTCGGCCGCCGTGCCGAGCATCCGGTAGGCCACAGCGAACAGCAGGTTGCGGTGCTGCTCGAACGGCTCTGCGAAGGCGTCGCTCACGGTCCCCCACCCTTTCACGTCCCTTTCGCCCCCCAGACGCCGGGTGACGGCCGGATGTGACATACCCGTCCGGATCAGTCGGGAGATCACGGGTAGTGTCCAGGCCATGAGCGGACCTCCGTCGCGGGTGTTCATCGCCCGGCTCGCGGGCGTCGCGGTGTTCGACCCGGCCGGGGACCAGGTCGGCCGGGTCCGCGACGTCGTGGTCGCGCTGCGCCTCGCGCCGCGTCCGCCGCGGGCGCTCGGGCTGGTGGTGGAGGTCGCCTCGCGCCGCGCGGTGTTCCTGCCGATCACGCGGGTCACCGTGATCGAGGCGGACGCCGTCGTCTTCGACGGGCGGCTGAACATGCGCCGCTTCCAGAAGCGCGAGTCGGAGACGCTGGTGATCGCCGAGATGCTGGACCGGACCGTCCGGTTCCGCGACTCCGGCGAGGCCGCCTTCGTCGTGGACGTGGCGATGGAGCCGACCCGGACCCGCGACTGGCTCGTCACCAAGGTCGCCGTCCGCCGCCGGACGGGCCGGGGCCTGCGCAAGCGCGGCGAGAGCATGGTCGTGAGCTGGGACGCCGTGGAGGGGTTCTCCGCCGTCGAGCACGGGCAGGGCGCCGCCGGGCTGATCGCCGCGTTCGAGCGGATGAAGCCCGCCGACCTCGCCACGATCGTGCACGAGCTGCCGGAGAAGCGGCGCACCGAGGTCGCCGTCGCGCTGGACGACGAGCGGCTCGCCGACGTCCTGGAGGAGCTGCCCGAGGACGACCAGATCGAGATCCTCGGCAAGCTCGGCGTGGACCGCGCCGCCGACGTCCTGGAGGCGATGGGCCCCGACGACGCCGCCGACCTGCTCGGCGACCTGCCGACCGAGCAGCGCGAGCAGCTGCTGACGCTGATGGAGCCGCGCGACGCGGCCCCCGTCCGGCGGCTGCTCACCTACCCCGACCAGTCCGCGGGCGGCCTGATGACGACCGATCCGGTCATCGTCCCGCCGGACGCCACGGTCGCCGAGGCGCTCGCCCTGATCCGCCGTCCCGACCTGAACCCGGCGCTGGCGGCCCAGGTGTACGTGTGCCGGCCCCCGACCGCGACGCCGACCGGCCGCTACCTCGGCACGGTGCACTTCCAGAAGCTGCTGCGCGAGCCGCCGCCGACGCTGGTCAGCGGGATCGTCGACGCCGAGCTCGACCCGCTGCGCCCCACCATGTCGCTGGAGGCCGTCGCGATGTTCCTGGCCACCTACAACCTGGTCGCGGGCGCGGTCGTGGACGAGAACGGGCACCTGCTGGGCTCGGTGACGATCGACGACGTCCTCGACCATCTGCTGCCCGAGGACTGGCGGGAGGCCGCGATGGAGGCGACCGCCGAGGAGACCGCCGATCCCGAGGAAGAGGCTCTCCGGGGGACGACATGACGACGACACGCCAGATGGCCTCGCGCCTGGACCAGCCGAGGGAGCTCCGCCGGACGCTGCTGCCGCGCCCCTACTACGATCCCGAGTCGTTCGGGCGGCTGTCGGAGCGGATCGCGCGGTTCCTGGGGACGGCCCGGTTCCTCGTGTACATGACGGTGTTCGTCGCCGTGTGGATCGGCTGGAACCTGCTGGCGCCGTCGTGGCTGAGGTTCGACCCGTACCCCTTCATCTTCCTGACGCTGATGCTGTCGCTGCAGGCGTCCTACGCGGCGCCGCTGATCCTGCTCGCCCAGAACAGGCAGGACGACCGGGACCGCGTCCAGTACGAGCAGGACCGGTCGCGCAACGAGCGCAGCATCGCGGACACCGAGTACCTCACCCGCGAGATCGCGGGGCTGCGGGTCGCGATGAGCGAGGTCGCCACCCGCGACTTCCTGCGCTCGGAGCTCCAGCAGATGATCAGGGAGCTGGACGCCAAGAAGCCCGTCCCCTAGGCCCCCTCGTCGGCGAGCTTGTCGAGGATGTGGCCGAGGGCGTGCAGGTCGGGCTCGTCCAGCCGGCTCAGGATGTGGTCGCGGACGCCCTGCCGGTAGGTGGGCGCGGCCTCGGCGAGCCGGGCCCGGCCGTCGGCGGTCAGGACGGCGAACAGGCCGCGCGCGTCACTCGCGCAGGACTGCCTGGCCACCAGCCCGTCCCGCTGGAGCCGGTCGACCAGCCGCGTCAGGCCGCTGCGCGACAGCAGCACGCGGTCGGCGAGGTCGTTCATCCGCAGCCGCCCGTCGGGCGCCTCGCCGAGGTGCACGAGGACCTCGTAGGCCCCGAGCGCGAGGTCGTGGCGGGCCGTCAGGTCGGCCTGCAGCCGGCGGGAGATCTGCGCCTGGGCGCGCAGCATGGTCCGCCACACGATCAGCTCGGCGGCGGCCGAGGCGAGGTCGGTGGTCACGGACCGATGGTAGGACGGGCGGGCCGCCCGCGCGATGGACGCGCAGGCCGCGTGCCCTCCGCGTGTACGCCGGGTGTGAGGACCGACACCCTGATTAGCAGGTTGGCGCGTCGGGTTCATACCATGGACGCATGGCCTCCCTTCTGACGAACGAGCGGGTGAACGCGGCTCTCGCCACGGTGCTCGATCCCGAGATCCGCAAGCCCATCACCGAGCTCGACATGGTCAAGAGCATCGACATCGACGCGGACGGCGCCGTCCGCGTCGGCGTCTACCTGACCGTGGCCGGGTGTCCGATGAAGGACACCATCACCAGGAACGTCACGGAGGCCGTGTCCAAGCTCGACGGCGTGTCCTCGGTGGTCGTCGACCTCGACGTGATGAGCGAGGAGCAGCGCAAGGACCTGCAGACCAAGCTGCGCGGCGGGCAGCCCGCCAAGGAGATCCCGTTCGCCCGGCCGAACTCGCTGACCAAGGTGTACGCGGTGGCGAGCGGCAAGGGCGGCGTCGGCAAGTCGTCGGTGACGGTGAACCTCGCCGCCGCGCTGGCCGCGCAGGGCCGCAAGGTCGGGGTCGTGGACGCCGACATCTACGGCCACTCGGTGCCGCGGATGCTGGGCGTGGACGCCCCGCCCACCAAGGTCGAAGACATGATCATGCCGCCGACCGCGCACGACGTGAAGGTCATCTCGGTCGGCATGTTCACCGCCGGGAACCAGCCGGTCGTGTGGCGGGGGCCGATGCTCCACCGCGCGCTGCAGCAGTTCCTCGCGGACGTGTACTGGGGCGACCTCGACATCCTGCTGATGGACCTGCCGCCCGGCACCGGCGACATCGCGATCTCGGTCGCGCAGCTGCTGCCGTCCGCGGAGATCCTCGTCGTCACCACCCCGCAGCAGGCCGCGGCCGAGGTGGCCGAGCGGGCGGGCGCGATCGCCGCGCAGACCCACCAGCAGGTCGTCGGTGTGATCGAGAACATGTCCTACCTGACGTGCCCGCACTGCGGTGAGCAGCAGCACATCTTCGGCGAGGGCGGCGGCCAGACGGTCGCGGACGCGCTGACGAAGACGCTCGGGACCCGCGTCCCCATGCTCGGCCAGGTGCAGATCGACCCGCGCCTGCGCGAGGGCGGCGACAACGGCGTCCCGCTGGTGCTCTCCGACCCCGACGCCGGGGCGGCCAAGGAGCTGCGCACGATCGCCGACAAGCTCGGCGGCCGCAGCCGCGGCCTCGCCGGCATGTCCCTCGGCATCAGCCCCAAGGGCCGCTGACCGCCGCTCGCCCGGGGCCTCCCCGGGCGGGCGCCCGCCGCCGCCGAAAAGGAACGCCCCCACCGCCACCGGGGGGATGGCGGGCGCCAGATAGACCAGGGACGCCATCGTCACCAGG
>NZ_JBFARL010000160.1:0-19022 GCF_040674655.1 Actinomadura sp. NPDC049753
TGCTGTCGGGGGCGGCCGCTCTGATTCAGCCCCGCCACGAGCGCGTCCCCCGCGCCCGTCGGGTTGCCCTGGACGGGACGGTCGAGCGCGGCGCGCAGGACGCCGTCCGGGGTCGCGGCGAGGACGCCGCCGGCGCCGAGCGAGGCGACCACCGCGCCCGCGCCCGCCTCGCGCAGCGCGCGGATCCCCGCGGCCGTGTCGCCGGTGCCGCTCGCGCGGGCCAGCTCCTCGGCGTTCGGCTTCACGACGCCGGGGCGTCCGGCGAGCCCGAGGCGCAGCGCCTCCCCGTCGGCGTCCAGGATCACCGGGCCGGGCGCCGTGCGGGCGAGCCGCGCGTAGGCGTCCGGGGGGACGCCCGGCGGCAGGCTCCCCGACAGCACGACCACCGCGGCGTCCCGGGCGAGGGACTCGAAGGCGTCCAGGAACGCGGCCCACTCCGCGCCGGTCACCTGCGGACCCGGCTCGCAGAACATCGTCGCCTCGGCGCCGACGACGGTGACCGTCCGGCGCGACTCCGCGGCGACCGGGGTGAACGCCGCGGGCACGCCGAGGGAGCCGAGCCCCTCCTCGATGCGCCGCCCCGCGGCGCCTCCGGCCAGGCCGGAGGCCACGACCTCGTGCCCGAGGGCGTGCAGCACCCGGGCCACGTTGACGCCCTTGCCGCCGGGCCGCGAGTGCACCGCGGCGACCCGGTGGACCGCGCCGAGCCGCGCGTCCGGCACCTCGTAGGTGTCGTCGAGCGCGGCGTTCAGCGTGACCGTGAGGATCATGCCGCCGGACCGCCGGGCGCGGCGTCCAGGACGACCGAGCGGGTGAGGTGCCGGGGGCGCTCGGGGTCCAGGCCGGCCGCGTCCGCCCGCGCGACCGCGAGCCGCTGCACCCGGACCAGTTCGGCGAGGGGGTCGGCGTCCGCGGCGCGCAGGAGCCCGCCGGTCGCGGCCACCTCCTCGCCGAGGCCGTCCGGGAGCCCGCCGAGCATCCACACCGCCCTGCCGGGGCCGGTGATGCTGATCGGCCCGTGCCGGTACTCCATCGCGGGGTAGGCCTCGGTCCAGAAGCAGGCCGCCTCGCGCATCTTCAGGGCGGCCTCCTGCGCGAGGCCGACCGTCCAGCCGCGGCCGAGGAAGGTGATCTGCTCGACCTCCAGCAGGCCGGGCGGGAGCGGGTCGGCGATCGCGGCCTCGGCGGCGGCGATCGCGGCCGCCAGGTCCTCGCCGAGGTGCGCGCGCAGCAGCGCCAGCTGGGTGGTGGCGAACCGGGTCTGCACGACCGACTCCTCGTCGGCGAAGTCGAGCACGATCAGCCGGTCGGCGCTGCCGGCCACCGGCGTGTCCGGGTCGGCGGTGATCGCGGTCGTCGGGACCGAGCCGCCGAGCCGGTCCAGCACGGCGAGGACCTCGGTCGTCGTCCCGGACCTGGTGAGCGCCAGCACCCGGTCGTAGCGGCGGCCGGACGGCATCTCCGAGGCGGCGAACGCGTCGGTCTCCCCGTGCCCGGCTCCCTCCCGCAGCGCGGCGTACGCCTGCGCCATGTACAGGGAGGTGCCGCATCCGACGACCGCCACCCGCTCCCCGCGGGCCGGCAGCGCGTCGCGCAGCCCGTCGGCCAGCCCGGCGGCCCGCCGCCAGCACTCCGGCTGCGCGGAGATCTCGGTCATGATGCGGTTCCCGGCCATGAGCCCTCCCGAAGTCCGATCCTTCCGAGACTTTATGCTCACTTGTGCTCGAAAATGAAGACTAGAGAGCAGAAAACATCATGAACGGGCGGGGGATTACAGCCGCACCACGCGGACGAAGCGCACGTCCAGGTCGTCGCCCGCGCCCGTCGCGATCCGGAAGTCGGTGCCGCCGGGGAGGCGGTTCGCGAACGCGGGCCGGGGGATCCGGAACGTCGCGGTCTTCCACGCGCGGTCGCCCGTGCGGCGCACCGCCGGCGAGCGTCCGCCCCGGTGCTCGACCCACCACTCGCCCCTGCCCGCGTCCCGGTACGTCACCTTGATCTGCACCGGCCGGCGCCGCCCGCGCAGGAACCGGTCGTCGAGGTCGAAGTACAGGGACGTCTGCCCCTGCGCCCGGTCGGTGCGCAGTCCCTCGTATGTGGTGCCGTTCTCCGGCCCGAGGACGCCGCTGTGGACGTCGGCGGTCGAGCGGCGGGCCCTTCCGTCGGGAGCGACGTCCCGCTGCACGAGCCAGCGTTCGAGATTGCGCACCCACGGGCGCCCGGGCCACCGACGGGCTCCGGTGAAAGGCCCCGTCGTGTCCTTCCAGTAGGTGTCCTCGGCATCGCGCAGCGCGGCCCACGCGTCAGGCGAATCGGACGCGGTCTTGCCGATGCTCAACCGCACCCATCTCCAAAGCTGCGGATACTGCCTTGCCGCTGTAGGGCCCGAAGACGGCGGCCAGGTCCCGCCATGCGTGCCGGTACCACGACCGGTACTTCTCGAACGTCAGCCCCTGTTCCGCCGCCTTGCTGATCACGTCGTAGTCGTACTCCGCCCAGGTGAACGCGCCCGGGACGTAGACCAGCCTCAGCCGTGGGTCCGCGCGCAGGCCCTCGTCCACGAAGACCCGCCGGTAGAGCGCTAGCAGCCGCCCCCACACGCACTCGTCCCAGAGGGGCAGGTGGTACTGCCCGTCGTAGTCGGGGCCGAGCGGTTCCACGCCGCACTGGTCCGCCACCCATTCGGGCGCCCACCGCGACCCGCTGGCGAAGATGCGGACCCAGAAGGGCCGCCGGTCCGCCAGTTGCCGGCTCAGCGGCGGGAAGCTCATGTCCTGGGCCGAGCCCGCGGTGTGGGTGTCCAACGTTCCCGGGCCGTCCGGTTGGAGCTGGCGCCAGCTCAGGTCCAGGCTGCGCGTGTCGACGCCGAACCGCGGGGCGGCCGTCTCGGAGAACAGCCCCGAGTTCGCCGACGGACGGACCCAGGCCGGCAGCGTCCAGTCATCGCCCGGCCGCACCCGCACGCTGCCGGCCACGGCGTTCGTGGGCCCGGCGCCCGCCACCGACGACAGGACCACCAGCCCGGCGAGAACCGCCACGATCCGTTTCACGACCCGCCTACCCGCCCCTCGTCCTTCTCCGTCTCCGCGTGCGCGTTTCCGTTCGGAAACCATGCTCATCCTTCGGGTATGAGCATGGAAGGGCAATTCGTGACCGGAACACCGATCGCGCCACCGCGTCGTTTCGGATTGGCCCTGGCGGTCCCGCCGCGAGCAACGCCCGGCGGTCGACCTGGCCGATCACTTCGCGGCCCCGAATATCGGGGGGACCGAAAAACCGGCCCCCGTCCTGCCGCGTCTCATGGACGTGCCCTGCCGGGCGCTTCGGGAGACGGTGCCACGGCCGGCCTGGCGGACGGGAGCGAGCTTGCGAGACCGACCGGCGAGACGGCGGCGCCTGTGGGGGCGGCCCCGTTCCCTGGCCGTGCACCGGATACCGGCCGCGGCGGGGCTGACCGTCGGCCTCGGCACCTATGCCGGATTCGCCGCCCAGGTCCCGCCGTCCGCAGGCGCGGGTCCCCTCGCGCTCGGCTTGTTCAGCTCCCTCGTCACGGGCGGCGGCACGTATCTGGGGCTCCTGCACGAACGGACGCGGCGGCTCCCTCCGGCCAGGGAACCCGCCCCGCCCCGGCGCACGGTGGCGGTGTCCTACCATCCGGCCGACTCGGCGTACGCGGAGTGGGTGGCGGCCGCCGTCTCCCTCGCCGCTCCCGCCCATGTCGAGATGCGCCCGTGGGGTGGGGCGCCCCTTGCTCCGGATGAGGAGACCTGGGAACTGGTCGTGTGTTCTTCCACGAGCGAGATCGCTCCGCGCCGGGACGAGTCCCAGGGTGACGGCCGGGACGGCGCGCGAAGGATCGCGGTCCGGGTCGACTCCTGCGCGCGCGACGCGGAGGCGGACGCCATCGACATCGAAGGCATGGCGGAGAGCGCCGCGTGCGCGGTCATCGTCCGCGGGCTCGTCGCCCGCGGCGCCCTCGACGCCTCCGACCCTGCTCACGGACCGGACCGGCGCCCCTCCCGGCACGGGGTGCGCTTCCCCGGCGACGGCCCCCGCGTCAGCAACCTCCCTCCGCGCGACCCGGGCTTCGTCGACCGCGACGACCTGACGCGCCGCGTGCGGGCCGCGCTGACCCGCGGGCACACCCCAGACAGCGCGACCGCCGTCGCCCTGTGGGGCCTCGGCGGTGCGGGGAAGACGGCCCTGGCGGTGGAGTACGCCCACCGCTACGGCGGGTGCTACGACATCGTGTGGTGGCTGAACGCCGAAAGCGCGGTCGAGCTGCGGCACGGGCTGCTCGGGCTGGCGGCGGCGCTCGGCGTCCGCGAGCAGCCCGACGCGGACCGGGTCGTCGCCGAACTGTGGCGGACCCTGCGCGGCGGCGACCGCTGGCTGCTGGTCTACGACAACGCCGACGCCGACGCCGCGCCCGGCGCCGGAGGGAGCCCGGTCCAGCACTGGCCCGCCGGGCGCGCCGGGCATGTCCTGTTCACCTCCGCGCGCTCGGACTGGGGCGGGCTGATCGCTCCCGGCGGCCGCGTCGAGGTGCGTCCCATGGCGCCCGCGACGGCGGAGCGGTTCCTGCGCGACGGGGCCGGCGACGACGACCCCGAGGCGGCCCGCGAGATCGCCCGGGTGCTCGGCGGGCTGCCGCTCGCCCTCGCGCACGCCGCGGCCTACTGCCGGCAGGCCGCCGTGCCGCTGCGGACCTACCGGCGGCTGCTGGACGACTCGCTCGGCCGGGTGCTGTCGCGCTTCCGGCCCGACGACCGGGTCCAGCCGGTGTCCATGACCTGGAACCTCCTCCTCGCCCGGGCGGGGGAGCACCTGCCGGCGGCCCTCGATCTGATGCGCCTGTGGGCGATGCTCGCCCCCGTCGGGATTCCGCGCGACCTGCTCGACCCGGAGGTGCGGCTGCCCGGCGGCCTGGTGCACCTGGCGGACGACCTCGTCGAGCACGACCTGGCCGTCCAGCGCCTGGCGCGGTACTCCCTGGTCACCGTGGAGGCGGAGCGGCTGCACGTCCACCGCCTCGTGCAGGCCGCCGTCCGGCTGGACACCGAGGCCGCCGAAGAGTGGCTGGAGGCCGCCGTGGCGCTGCTCGACCGGCGGTTCCCCCGCGATGTCGCGGACAGCGGCCGGTGGGGGACGTGCGCGGAGCTCCTGCCCCACGTCCTGGCCGTCCGGGCCCGCCACCGGGAGCAGGGCGACGGGGAAGGCCTCCCGCCGTCCAGGACGGAGAGAGCACTCGGCGACCTGCTCCACCGCGCCGGGTCCTACCTGATCGAACGAGCCGGCTACGCCGAGGCGCGCGAGCCGCTGGAGACGGCCCTGGCGCTGCGTGAACGCGCGTACGGACGCGCCAGCCCGCAGTGGGCGGAGACGAAGCTCCGGCAGGGCGTCCTGCTGTACAGGCTCGCCGACCTCGCCGCCGCCCGGACGGCCATGGACACCGCCCTGCGCGTCCGGGAGGAGGCGGCGGGCCCCGGCGATCCGGCGCTCTTCCCGTTCCTGGTGTGGCGGTGCCGCCTGCTGATCGAGTTCTCCGAGCTGGGGGAGGCCCGCCGCGCGGTGGAGCGGGCACGCCGGATCCTGGAGTCCGCCGGTGTGCCGCGCGCGGACCTGCGCCGCGTCGAGGTCGACGACCTGCGCTGCACCGTGCTGTGGCGGGGAGGCCGGGTCCGCAGCGCGCTGGAGCTGATGAAGCGCAGCGTGGCCGTTCTGCGCGAGGCCCACGGGGACGGTGACGACCGCACTCTCCTGGGCCTCGGAAGGCTCGCCTTCGTCGAAGCCGAGATGGGAAGCCTCCTCGACGATCCCGCGATGCTGCGCCGCGCACGGGACCGCGCCGCCGGGGCCGCCGCGGACCTGGCGCGCGGGTACGGCGACGAGCACTTCGAGGTCATGGAGCAGCACAGGGCCGAGGCCACCGCGCTGTGCGCGCTGGGCGACCACGCCGCCGCCGAGCGGCTGCTGCGGCGCGTCGCCCGGGCGTTCCGGGAGAGCCTGGGCGAGCATCCCACGACCGTCGCCGCCGAGACCCTGCACGCGACGGCGCTCGCCCGCCTGGGCGAGGCCGGCACCGCGGACGGGATCCTGCGGAGGGGCCGCGAGGTGTACGAGCGCCTCTACGGCCCCGGCCACCCCTACGTCGCCGAGGTGCTCGCCAGGCACGGGCCCGTCCTCGCCGCGATGGGCGACGCGGACGCCGCAGCGGACGCCCTGCTCAGAGCGCGCCGCATCTACGAGGAACGGTACGGGCCGGAGCACCCCAGGCTGATCCCGCTCCTCACCGGCCTGGCCGGACTCTCCGGCCGCCCGGACGAGGCCACCGAGCTCAGAGAACGCGCCGACCGCATCCGGCGGCGCCTGTGACAACGCGTGGGAGGAACCATCAACGTCACCGAGTTCGCGGACACCTTCCTGACCACCCATATCAGGGCCCGGCTCACGCTGGACGGCGAGTCCGGGTTCGCCGTCGAGGAGTACTTCGGCTCCTCGCGCGACGTGCTCGGCGACCTGTTCACCGTCTGGTACGCCGGCCCCGGCGGCCGCCAGGCGGAGTGGCGCGACCCCGGGGCCGAGCCGCTGCGCGTTCGCGACGCCGCGCGCGGCACGGTCCTGTGGGAGCGCGACCGGCGGCGGAAGCTCGACGACTTCGGGGCGCTGTTCCGCGCCCAGACCGAGCCCGTCCAGCTCATCCTTCCAGTGCTGCGCGCGGAGTCCGGCCGGAGGCTGCTCCTGGACGGAACGCACCGCGCGGTCGCCGCCTACGGCGCCGGTTCGCCGGTCACCCTGTTCGTCTTCGCGCTGCGGGGCCCGGCGGGACCGGAGATGCTGCCCGACCTCGTCCACCACCTCTGACCCCGCGGGCCCGCTCGGAGACGGGCCCGCGGGGTCAGCGCGGATCAGGGGTAGCCGACCACGTTGGCCGGGACCGTGGCGGTGCCGGACGCCTCCGGGCCCGTGTCGTTGACGACGTGCCGGATGACCCCGTTGCCGCCCAGCGAGACCGTGAGCAGGTCGTGGAACCGCACGCCCGGCCGGTCCGGGACCTCGAAGCCGCGCGCCGCCACGATCGACGGGTCGACGTTGAAGTAGCAGTAGCTGCCGAGTCCCCAGCCCTCGTGCGCGGTGACGGAGCCGGCGACCTTGTAGGCGGCGTAGCCGTCGGGGGAGTCGCTCCGCCAGGCGGACTGGCTCGGCGGGTCGTACGGCATCTCGTTCTGGAAGAAGACCGTCCTGCCGCGCTCGCCGTTCCAGACGAGCTGGTACTTCTGGTAGTGCTCCACGAACAGCCCGTAGGCGGTGACGTCGTCGCCGTTGACGACCACGCCGTTGGCGGCGGTGTTGACCGTCCAGCCGACGCCGCTCCCGTGGTCGGCGCGCCACGCCCAGATGTGGTCGAGCAGGGCGTCGTCGCTGTTCACCACCAGGCTCGTGGACGCCTTCCCCGGCCCGGCGCCGCCGATCCGGAAGAAGACGTCCTGCACCGACGCGGGGTCGCCGGAGTGGTCGGCGCCCGCGCCGTCGGGGCCGAGCCGGAGCAGCACCGGCGATTCGGCCGTCCCGGCGTCGAACAGCATCCCGGCCAGCTTGACGCCGTCGACGTCGGCCACGCTCATCGCCGTCGCGCCGTTGTCGGGGACGAGGGTCGGGTACCCGATGCCGAGCACCACCGTGTCCGGACGCGTGACGTTGATCGTCTGCGCCAGGTGGTAGACGCCGGGGGTGAGCAGCAGGTTCAGGCCCTGCCCCAGCGCGGCGTTGATGGTGGCGGCCGAGTCGCCGGGCCTGGCCACGTAGAACCGCGACAGCGGGATGGACGAGCCGGGCGTGGAGCCGCCCGCCCAGGTCGTCCCGCGCGAGTCGCGCCGCAGCGCCGGGACGAAGACGCTGTACGCCCCGGACGCGTCGACGTACAGGTACGGCTTCTCCCTGGTCACGGGGCTGGTGTTCAGCGTGGTGTAGGGCGGGTTCGGGAAGCTCTGGGCGGGCGCCCCCTCGACGCCGGAGAACACCATGTTCCACACGCCGTTGAGGTTGCCGCCGATCCGGCTGTCGCGCGTCAGCCACTGCTGCTGCGAGTACGGCTGCACCTGGCCGTCCACCTTGGAGTCGGCGATGTAGCCGCCGCTGGCCCAGCCGTAGCCGGTGGGGGAGAGGTTCAGGTCGCCGCGCACGTGGATGCGGCGGAACGGCGCGGCCTGCGCCACCGCCCACCGGTCCGACCCGCCGGACGGCGTGATCGACAGGTTCTCGGCGGACCGCCAGAAGTTCTGCGTGGCGTTGCCGCCGAACCAGCCCGCGTCCACGGTGACGCCGCCGTTGACGGTGACGTCGTCGGGATCGCGGCCGAGGCCGGCGATGGAGGTGTAGAAGCCGATGCGGGCGTTGACGTTGTAGCTGCCCGGCTTGAACAGCAGCGCGTACCGGGCCGTCCCGAACTGGTTGCTCTCCTGCTCGCGGAAGACCGCGTCGATCCTGCCCTGGATGTCGGGCGCGCTCATGGACGGGTCGAACACCAGGACGTTGGGCCCGAGGTCGCCCCCGCCGGGGAGCGTGCCGCCGGAGCCGGTGTGCACGGCCAGCCCGAACAGCGAGTACCCCCACTGCGTGGCGCGGGCCGTGCCGTACACGCGGACGTAGCGGCCCTTGCCGGTGACATTGACCGTCTGGGTTCCGCCGGTGCCGTTCGTGGTGGAGTAGAGCGAGGTCCAGTCGGCGGCGTCGTCGGACACCTCGATCTGGAAGGTCCTGGCGTAGGCGCTTTCCCAGGCGAGGACGATCTGGCAGACCTCCTGAACGGTGCCGAGGTCGACCTGGAGCCATTGCGGATCGCTGAAGGCGCTGGACCAGCGGGTCGCGGGATCGCCGTCGACGGCGGCGGAGGCGGGGAAGGACGCGTTCTCGGTGGACGAGGCGGTCGCGGGCCGGTTCAGCGCCGCGTCCGACGAGCCGCAGGCCGCCGCCGCGGCACGCCCGGCCGGTCCGGGAACGGCGAGCGCGACGGTGAGCAGCAGGGCGGAGACGGCGGCCGGCCAGGCTCTCCTGGACGGCCCTCGGGGTGGGGTGGGATGCATGCGCATCTCCTTCGCGTGGGTGGGTGAGCGGGGGCCCTCAGAGCACGCGCGTTATTTCACATCATGATTTAAGGTCGAAATTATGCGAGGGTCAAGAGCTCCTTTTGTCTCGGTTTGACCTTCCGTCCTGACAGCCGGCGCGCCGCCCCGGACGCTCCGGCCCCGGCGCCTGTGGAACGTTCCGAGCCCTCGACAGCGACCGCTGACTCAACTGGCCTCCTGACCGGATCCGCGCACGTCAGAGAAGTGAATGACGGACTTCGCGCAGCTTTCCGCCAGGGTGATGACGGATGTCGAGCAGCGGTGTTACGTTCCACCGCGTGACATCGAGCATGCGACGCGCGCAGATCGTGTCGTCCCTGCGCGCCAAGGGCGCCGCCTCCGTCCGGGAGCTGGCCGAGACCCTCCAGGTCAGCGAGTCCACGATTCGCCGCGACCTGGACGTGCTCGACCGCAACGGCGAGCTGCTGCGCACCTACGGGGGAGCGGCGCTGTCCCCGCGCCCGGCGGCGCCGGAGATCTCCTTCGCGGCGTCGGCCGAGCACGACAGCGACGAGAAGGCGGCGGTCGCGGAACGGGCGGCGAAGCTGGTGGAGGACGACATGGTCGTGGTCCTCGACATCGGCACCAGCACCCGGCTCCTCGCCCGGCACCTGCGCGGGCGCCCCGTCACCGTCATCACCGCCAACCTGGCCGTGCTGGACGAACTGCGCGACGACGACGCCGTCCGGCTGTGCCTGCTCGGAGGCGTCGTGCGGCGCAACTACCTCTCGCTCGTCGGCTCGCTCACCGAGACCGCGCTCCGCCAGGTCCGTGCCGACCTGGTGTTCCTGAGCTGCACCGGGGTGCGGCCCGACGGCCACGTCATGGACGACATGGAGGTCGAGACGCCGATCAAGCAGGCGATGCTGGAGTCGGCGGACCGGGTGGTGCTGGTCGCCTCCGAGGCCAAGTTCCCCGGCACCGGCTCGCTGCGGGTGTGCTCGCTCGACCGCGTCGACGCGCTGGTCACTACGGCCGGGGCCGACCCCCGGACTCTGGAGGTCTGCCGGGAGGCGGGCGGAAAGGTGTACATCGCATGAAGCTGGCCATTCTCGGCGGTGGCGGGTTCCGGGTGCCCTACGTGTACCAGGCCCTGCTGCGCGATCCAGGCTCCCCGCGCATCGAGGAGGTCTGGCTGCAGGACTCCGACGCCGGCCGTCTGGCGGGGATGGCGGAGGTCCTCGCCGCCCTCGCCGGCGGAGCCGAGGACGCGCCGCGCGTGTTCACCAGCACCGGGCTCGACGAGGCGCTGGAGGGCGCCGACTTCGTCTTCGCCGCCGTCCGGGTGGGCGGCCTGCGGGGACGGGTGTGCGACGAGCGCGTGGCGCTGGACCTGAACGTGCTCGGCCAGGAGACCACCGGCCCCGGCGGGATCGCCTACGGGCTGCGCACCATCCCCGTGATGCTCGACATCGCGCATCGCGTGAAGGCGCTCGCGCCGGACGCCTACGTCATCAACTTCACCAACCCCGCCGGGATGATCACCGAGGCGATGCAGGGCGTCCTCGGCGACCGGGTGCTCGGGATCTGCGACACCCCGTCCGGCCTCGGCATGCGGGTGGCGGCCGCGCTCGGCCTCGACCCGGACCGGATCCGGCTCGACTACGTCGGCCTGAACCACCTCGGCTGGATGCGCCGGATCCTGCACGACGGCGTGGACGTCCTGCCCCGCCTCCTGGCCGACGACGACCTGCTCGGGAACCTGGAGGAGGGCGTCGTCTTCGGCCGCGAGTGGCTGCGCGACCTCGGCCTCATCCCCAACGAGTACCTGTACTACTACTACTTCAACCGGGAGGCGGTCCGCGCCACCCTGGACGCGCCGCAGACGCGCGGCGAGTTCCTGCTCAAGCAGCAGGAGGCGTTCTACGAGCGGATCGCGGCGGCGTCCCGCGGCGCGGCCATGGAGCTGTGGCGCGAGACGGTCGCCTCCCGCAGTGCGAGCTACATGGCCGAGATGAAGGGCGCCCGGACCGGCGAGGCGCTCGACGACCACTCCGGCGTCGACCCCGCCGAGGAGGGCTACGCCAGGGTCGCGCTGAACGTGATGGCCGCGATCAGCCGCGACGAGCCCGCCAGCATGATCCTCAACGTGCGGAACGGCGCGACCGTCACGGCGCTGCCGCCGGACGCGGTCGTCGAGGTGCCCGTCACCGTCGACGCCCGCGGCGTGCACCCGCTTCCGCTCGACCAGCCCGACCTGCACCAGGCCGGGCTGATGCAGCAGGTCAAGGCCGTCGAGCGGCTGACCGTCGGCGCGGCCGTGACCGGTTCGCGGACCGAGGCCGCCAAGGCCTTCGCCCTGCACCCCCTGGTCGACTCGGCGCGGATCGGCCGGCAGCTGCTCGACGGCTACATCGACCGGATCCCCGAGGTCGCCGCCGTCTTCTCCCGTGAGGAGTCGTCATGACAGTGGAAATCCTGGACGGGAGCCTGCCCGTGGACGGTCCCGCGACGGGCGGGGCCGCGGCCCCCGGGCAGCCGCCCGAGCCCTCCCTGGCCGACCCGTGCACCGAGCGCGTCCCGGCGGGCGACCTGCTGCGCGGCGGGGACGACCCCGGCCCGGCGCCCGAGCTGGACGTCTTCCTCAGCGGCCAGGTCTTCATGGACATGATCTTCACCGGGCTGCCGGGGCTGCCGCCGCCCGGGACCGAGATGTTCACCGAAGGGCTCGGCTCGGCGCCCGGCGGCGCCGCCAACATCGCGGTGGCGATGAGCCGGCTCGGCCTGCGGGTCGGGCTCGCGGCCCCGTTCGGCGACGACATGTTCGGCTCCTACCTGTGGCGGACGCTCGCCGAGCAGGAGGGCATCGACCTCGGGCACTCCCGCCGCATCAAGGGCTGGCCCACCCCGGTCACGGTGTCGCTCGCCTACGACTCCGACCGCAGCATGGTCACCTACGCCAGGCCCCTGCCGGACCTCGACCCCGGCGAGACGGGCGACGCGGAGGCGGTGCTCGGCTCCCCGCCGCCGGCCGCGCGCGCCTGCTTCGTCGACATCGAGCACCCGGTGCCGGGCTGGGCGAAGGAGATGCGCCGGGCGGGCGCCGCGGTGTTCGCCGACATCGGCTGGGACGCGACCGAGACGTGGTCGAGCGAGGTCCTCGACCGGCTGGAGCACGTGGACGTGTTCCTGCCCAACGCCGTCGAGGCCATGGCCTACACCCGAACGACCACTCCGGAGGACGCCGCCCGCGCCCTGTCCGGGCGGGTCCCGGTCGTCGTCGTCAAGCGCGGCGGCGCGGGCGCCATCGCGATCGACTCGGCGACCGGCGAGGTCGCCGAGACCGACGCCCTGCCGGTGCGGCCGCTCGACGCGACCGGCGCCGGCGACGTGTTCGGCGCCGGGTTCCTGTTCGGGACGCTCGCCGGCCTCCCGCTCGCGGAGCGGCTGCGGTTCGCCAACCTGTGCGCGGGCCTGTCGGTCCGGCACCGCAGCGGCTCGCTCGGCGCACCGTGCTGGGGAGAGATCGCCGCGTTCGGCGAGTCCGGCGAGGTGCCCGAGTCCGCCCTCGAACCGTACGCCTTCGTCGTCGACTTCATCCCCGACTCGGCGACCGACACGGTCGTCCGGGCCGAACCCACCCTCCGGGCCGACCACTAGCGCGCCGTCCCCGACCGACGCGGACGCAGCAGGACAGAAAGCAATAGGGAGCCGTAGCAATGCCGACACTGACGAGGCGAGGAGCGGCCGCGGCGGCCGCGGCCCTCGCGACCCTGCTCGCGGCGGCGTGCGCCCCGGGCTCGTCCGGCGACAAGCCGGAGAGCAAGGCGCCCGCCGCGGTGAGCACCGACGTGGCCAAGGCCGGGAACGTGACCCTCACCGTCTGGGACCAGGAGGTCCAGGGCGGGCAGAAGAAGCAGATCGAGGAGCTGAACAAGCGCTTCGAGGCCAAGTACCCCAACGTGAAGATCAAGCGGGTGTCGCGGTCGTTCAGCGACCTGCAGAAGACGCTCCGGCTCGCGCTGTCGGGCGGCAGCCCGCCCGACGTCGTCGAGGCCAACCAGGGCTACGCGTCCATGGCGCAGTACGTCAAGGCCGGGATGCTCCTCCCGCTCGACTCCTACGACCAGGTCTACGGGTGGCGCAAGCGCTACCCCAAGGGCCTGACCGACCTGAACAGCGTCACCCAGGACGGAAAGCTCATCGGGTCCGGCAACCTGTACGGCGTCTCGCTGAACGGCGAGATCGTCGGGCTCTACTACAACAAGGAGAAGCTCGCCAAGCTCGGCGTGCAGCCGCCGAAGAGCTGGGCGGAGTTCGACCAGGCGCTCGCCACGGCCAAGGGCAAGGGCGAGGTCCCGATCGCGTTCGGCAACCTGGAGAAGCTGCCCGCGATGCAGCTGTACGGCGTCCTCCAGGACGGCGTCGCCGACAAGGAGGCCGTCCGCAAGCTCGTGTTCGGCAGCGGCGGCTCCTGGACCGACGCCCCGAACGTCCAGGCGGCGCAGAAGCTCGCCGACTGGTCGAAGAAGGGCTACTTCACCAAGGACGCCAACGCCGTCAAGTGGGACGACACCCCGGTCAACTTCGCCAAGGGCGACGGCGTGTTCATGTTCGGCGGGACCTGGTGGGCCTCCGAGCTCAACGACAAGATGAAGGACAAGGTCGGCTTCATGCTGCCGCCCCCGGCGCAGGCCGGGTCGCCGTCGGCGACGATGGGCGGCGAGAGCCTGCCCTGGTCGATCACGTCCAAGAGCAAGAACCCGGACGTCGCCGCCGCCTACATCAACTTCATCACGTCCCCGGAGGCGATGGACGTCTCGGTCGAGACCGGCAACCTGCCGGCGCTCGCCGCGCCCTCCAAGCAGCCGGCCGGGCCGCTGCTGAAGGAGGTGTCGACGGCGTGGGGCGAGCTGAGCAAGAACGACGGCATCACCCCGTACCTCGACTACGCGACGCCGACCTTCGCCGACGCGTTCGGCGGTCCGCTGCAGGAGCTCGTCGCCGGGCGCAAGCCGGCCGATGAGGTCATGAAGGCGGCCCAGGACGACTACTCCGCCTTCCAGAAGAAGAAGTAGGGATCGGCCATGCCCGCTCCCGGCCGCGCCTCGCCTGCGGCGCGGCCGGGAGCGGGACGGCGCTGGACGCACGACCAAGGAGCCCGCACATGACGACCGTCGCGCGGCGAAAGACCCCCAAGTCCAGGCGCGAGGCATCGGCCCCGCGCGCGGCACGGCGGCAGGGCCGCGCCTTCTCCGGGTCCCCCGGGGAGCCCGGCCGGATCGGCTGGCTCTACGCCCTGCCCGCCCTGCTGGTCTACGGCGCGTTCCTGCTGTGGCCGCTGGCGCGGGGGGCGCAGTTCTCCCTCTACCACTGGGACGGCCTGGGCGAGGCGACGTGGGCGGGGTTCTCCAACTACACCGCCACATGGACGGACCCGTCGCTGCGCGGCGCGTTCGGGCACCTGCTCGTCCTCGTCCTGTTCTACTCCGTGCTGCCGTGCTGCATCGCGTTCGTGCTGGTCGCCGCCATGTCGCGGACGAAGATCCGCGGCCTGACGTTCTTCCGGACCGTGCTGTTCCTGCCGCAGGTCGTCGCGATGGTCGCGGTGGCCGTGGCGTGGCAGTGGGTGTACTCCGCGGACGGGCCGGTCAACACCGTCCTCGGCTGGCTGCACGCCATCGGGCTGCCGGACTGGCGGCGCGGCTGGTTCGGCGACTTCACCTTCGCGCTGCCCGCGGTCGGGGCCGTCGGGACGTGGGTGGGGATCGGCCTGGCGATGGTGCTGTTCCTCGCCGGGGTGCAGAAGATCCCGCGGGAGCTGTACGAGGCCGCGCGGATCGACGGCGCCGGGGCCGTCCGCGAGTTCTTCGCCGTCACCCTGCCCGGGCTGCGGCGCGAGCTGGCGGTGGCGCTCACGCTGACGACCATCATGGCGATCCGCAACTTCGACCTCATCTACATGGCCACCGCGGGCGGGCCGGGCAACGCGACTAAGGTCCCCGCCTACGAGGTCTACAACCGCACGTTCAACACAGGTGAGGTCGGCCTCGGCTGCGCGATCGGCGTCACGCTGGCGGTGCTGGCGTTCGCCGTCACGGCCGGCGTCCGGCGGCTCGTGGAAGGGAAGGACGCATGAACGCCCGGGCGGAACGGTTCGTCAACCACGCGATCCTCGTCGTCTTCTCGGTCATCGCGGTGTTCCCGATGGTCGGGGTCGTCGCGCAGGCCCTCCAGCTGCCGCACGCGGACCTGTCCACGTTCGGCACGGCCTGGCGCGAGGGTCATTTCGCTACCTACCTGCGCAACAGCGTCATCGTCACCACCGTCACCGTCATCGTGGCCGCGGTGCTGTCGATCATGGCGGGCTACGCGCTCGGCACCATGCGCTTCCGCGGCTCCGGCGTGCTGTTCCTGGTGTTCGTGGCCGGGCTGACGATCCCGACCGAGGCCATCGTCGTCCCGCTGTACTTCGACCTGAGGTCGGCCGGGCTCGACAACACCTACGCCGGGCTGATCCTCCCGCAGGTGGCGATGTCGGTGGCGTTCGGCACGTTCTGGATGCGCGCCTACTTCCGCAGCGTCCCCCGGTCGCTGCTGGAGGCGGCGCGCCTCGACGGAGCGTCCGGCTGGACGACGCTGTGGCGCGTGCTCGTGCCGGTCGGTCGCCCGGCCATCCTCACCATGGTGCTGCTGACCACCATGTGGACCTGGAACGAGTTCCTGCTCCCGCTGGTGATCGTCAACTCGGACGAGGGGCTGCGCACCGCGCCGCTCGGGCTGTCCTTCTTCCAGGGCACCCACAAGACCGACTACTCACTGCTCATGGCGGGCGCGCTGATCATCGCCGCGCCCATCGTGATCGTCTATGTCTTCCTGCAGCGCCAGTTCATCGCAGGAATGCTCTCGGGGGCCGTCAAGGAGTAGGGAAAGAACAGGAGAGTTCATGCGAAGACTCGCCCTACCCGCAGTCCTGTCCGCCGCGCTCGCGGCCATGTCCGTCGCCTTCGCGGGCCCGCCCGCGCAGGCGGCCGGCCCCGGCGGCGCCGGTTCCGCCGACGGCCGGCTCGACGTCCTGTTCGTCGGGGCGCACCCCGACGACGAGGCCGGCGCCCTGTCGACGCTCGGACAGTGGAACGAGTACGACAAGGCGAAGATCGGCGTCCTCACCGTCACCCGCGGCGAGGGCGGCGGCAACGCCTCCGGCACCGAGGAGGGCCCGGCACTCGGGCTGCTCCGCGAGAACGAGGAGCGGCGCGCCGTCGGCAAGGCCGGCGTCAACGACATCCACTACCTGGACAAGGTCGACTTCTACTACACGGTGAGCACGCCGCTCACCGCCGAGACCTGGGACCACGACAAGACCCTGGAGAAGGTCGTCCGGCTCGTCCGCGAGACGCGGCCGAAGGTGATCGTCACCATGGTCCCCGCCCCGCTTCCGGGCCAGCACGGCAACCACCAGCAGGCCGCGCGGCTCGCGACCGAGGCCTACTTCGCCGCAGCCGACCCGAAGGCCTACCCCGCGCAGCTCGGAGGCGAGGGGCTGAGCACCTGGGCGCCGGGACGCCTGTTCCAGACCGGCGGGGCGTCGGGGCCCGTCGGCTCCGGCTGCGCCGCCAAGGGGACGCCGTCCGCCGCGGCGTCGATCGCCTACGGGGTGTGGGGAGGACGCGCGTCCGCCCGCAACGGCGGCAGGACGTGGGCGCAGGTCGAGCGCGAGGCCCAGCGGACGTACGTCAGCCAGGGCTGGGGCGGATTCCCGGACGTCCCGTCTGATCCGGCCCAGATCGGCTGCGACTACTTCCGGCAGATCCACAGCCGGGTCCCGTTCACGCTCGGGAACACCGACCCGTCCGCGATGCTCGAAGGCGCGGTGGTGCCCGCGAAGGGCGGCCTCCCGCTCGGCAGCCGGTTCTGGCTGACGACGGACGCGTTCGGCGTGACCGCGGGACGCCCCTTCAAGGTGACCGCGCACGCGAGCTCACCCGGGCGGCTCCGGGCGGCGAAGGCGACGCTCGCGGTCCCCACGGGTTGGAACGTGACAGGTTCCGGTGACCTGGGGACGGTCGGCGGAGCCGAGCGCACCGCGGCCTTCACCGTCACGCCCCCGGCCGGCGTCAAGGCGGGGCGCGCGCAGCTCTCGGCGACGCTCTCCGGCGGCTCGGTCACCGGCCAGACGGCCACGTCCGTGGAGGTCCAGCCCGCCGTCACCGGCGTCCTGGAACCGCTGCCCCGTGTCTCGGACTTCGACACCTGGGCGGGCAAGACGGGCGTCCCCGCACTGACGGGGCAGGTGAAGCGGGTGCTCACGCTGGCGTCCGGCGCGTCCCGGCAGGTGCGCGTGGACCTGTCCAACACGACCGCCTCGGCGCAGTCCGGCACGGTCAAGCTGGCCCTGCCCGCGGGCTTCACCGCCGACGCCGCGTCCAAGCCCTACTCCCTCGACGCGGGCAAGACGGGCTCGGCCACCTTCACCGTCACCAACACCGACAAGTCGCTGCCCACCTCCAACCAGGGCGGGACCGACGGCGACTACGACCTGACCATCACCACGACCTCCTCCTCGGGCGACGCCGACGTGCAGAACGGCGCCCTGGAACTGGTCCCGACGGCCGAACTGCCGAAGGCGTCCACCGCTCCGGCGGTCGACGGCAAGGAGTCGCCCGGCGAGTACCCGGGGCCCGAGCTGAACCTGTCCCGGCGCTGGGAGGGGTCGGCGTGCGAGTCCGCCGACGACTGCTCGGCCACAGGCAAGGTCACCTGGACCGACAAGGCGCTGCACGTGCTGGTCAAGGTCCGCGACGACAAGCAGGGCACGGTGCTCGGCGCCGACGACTGCAAGCGGCACTGGCGCACCGACTCGGTCGAGATCGGGATCGACCCGCGCGGCGACTCCGAGAACACCTCCACCACGTTCAAGACCGGAATCTTCCCGAAGATGTCGGACGGGAAGCCGTGCTTCGAACGCGACGCGGACGCGCGCCAGGGCCCCGGCGAGGAGACCGCGCCCGGCATGCGGGTCGCCTCGACGGTCGCCGCCCCCTACGACGGGTACGTCATCGAGGCGGAGATCCCGTTCACCGCGCTGCCGACCGCGGTGGACCCGCGGCGCATGGGCCTGAACGTCTTCGTCTACGACTCCGACACCCAGGACAAGACCGGTCAGACCCGGATCGGCTGGTCGACCTGGAACGGCGTCCAGGGCGACCCGTACCGGTGGGGCCTGGTGTCCCTGCCCGGCCACACCCCGCCCTCGGGCATGCCGACCACGCCCCCGCCGCCGGTCATGCCGACCGACGCGACGCGGTCGGTGAACGCGCCTGAGTCGATCATCCAGGCCGTGCGCACGGGCGTCCCGCTCGCCGCCGGTCCCGCGGCCCCGCGCTCGGACACGGCGAAGATCGTCGGCCGGCCGGCGGTCTCCGGCGGCTCGGCCACCGTCAGCCTCCTGGCGACCGGGCCGGGCACCGCGCACGTCCACGTGTGGGACGGCAAGCTGCTCGGCACCAAGGAGGTCCGGATCCGCAAGGCCGGCACCACCACCGTGACCGTGCCGGGCGCGACCGGCACCCTCACCGTGGCCTTCGAGGCGGCGAAGGGAGGAACGGCGAGCAGCGCCGTCCGCCTGGGCGGCTGATCAGGCCCCGCCGGGCCGGGGGAGCGCACACGCCCCCCGGCCCGGCGGCATGCCGGACGGAATCCGCGGCGCGTTGAACTCCGTCCCGCCGGGGCGCGTATCCCCACGCGTAGATCGACACCCCGGAACCGGGAGGGTTCATGAGGCGCCGGAAGAGCGTGAGGAACAGCCGGCTGCGCACCGCGGTCGCGACGGCCGCGGTGGCGGCCGGATCCGCCGGGCTCCTGGCGGGCTCGCTGTACGTCGTGCACGCGGAGGGACGGTCCGGCGGCCAGGAGGCCAGGCTCGCCGGCGACGCCCGGGCCGGCGGGAGGGCCGCG
>NZ_JBFARL010000161.1:0-18964 GCF_040674655.1 Actinomadura sp. NPDC049753
ACCTCCTGTCGAACGTCTCGGAGATCCTCAACGGCCGGGGCTGGATGGCCGAGACGAGCTACCCCCTGCTGCCGGAGCGCGAGCGGCCCGACTTCCGGTTCCGCGACCCCGACGAGGGCGCCGTCACCCTCGAGGGCCACGACCTGCGCGACTACGCGCAGGACGACGTCCGGCGCGCGGTCTGCCTGGTCGACCAGCACGCCCACCTGTTCGGCACCACGATCCGCGCCAACGTCGCGCTCGCCCGGCCGGACGCCGCCGAACCCGAGATCGTCGACGCGCTGCGCCGCGCCCGCGTCTGGGACTGGGTCTGCGGCCTCCCCGGCGGACTGGACGCCCACGTGGGCGAGCACGGCGCCCGCGTCTCCGGCGGCCAGCGCCAGCGGATCGCGCTGGCCCGCGCCTTCCTGTCCGGCGCGCGGCTGCTGATCCTGGACGAGCCGACCGCCCACCTCGACCCCGCGACCGCCCGCGGCCTCCTCACCGACGTTCTGTGTGACACGTCCGGGACGGGGATCCTGCTCATCACCCACACACCGCCGCCGCCCGGGACCGCGGACCGGGTCCTGCACCTGCGGTCGGGCCGACTCCAGGAGGCCGGCGCCGGAGGAGAAGACCGATAGTCAGGGTGCGGCGCCCGGGTCGCGCCGCCGGGCGTCGCCCAGCACCTCGTCCAGATCGCCGAGGCGGTCCAGCTGCTTGACGGCGCGGGCGGTGCGGTGGTTGTGAGCCAGCCGCTCGCGGTGGCGGTGGACGAACTCCCAGTACCCGGCGGTGTAGGGGCAGGCGCGCTCCCCCGTGCGTTCGGTGGGCCGGTAGGCGCAGGGGCCGCACAGGTCGCTCATGGTGTTGATGTAGGCGCCGCCCGAGACGTAGGGCTTCGTGGTGATCCGGCCGCCGTCGGCGTACTGCGACATGCCGATCACGTTGGTCAGCATCACCCAGTCGTAGCCGTCCACGAAGCAGCGGTGGAACCAGTCGGTCACCGCCGCCGGGTCCCAGCCGCGCTGGAGGGCGTGATTGCCGAGGATCATCAGCCGGGGGATGTGGTGCACCCAGCCCCGGTCGCGGACCTGCGCCAGGGTCGTCGAAAGGCAGCGGGCCCGGACGGCGCCGGCGTCCAGTTCGGCGAACCAGCCCGGCAGCGGCACGTCGTGGCCCAGGGCGTTGGACTCGCGGTAGCGGGGGCCGAAGTGCCAGTAGAGGTTCCACATGTACTCGCGCCACCCGGCGACCTGCCGGACATAGCCCTCGACGGAGTTGAGCGGCGCGTCGCCCGCCCGGTAGGCGGCCTCGGCGGCCTCGACGCACTCGGCCGGGTCGAGCAGCCCGAGGTTGAGCGACGCGGACAGCAGGCTGTGGCTCATGGCCCAGTCCTCGGCCAGGACCGCGTCCTCCCACCGGCCGAAGGTGGGAAGGCGCTTCTCCACGAACGCGCGGAGGGCGCGCCTGGCCTCGGCGCGGGCGGCCGGGAAGAGCCTGGGGCCGTCCCGGCCGACGAACGACACGTGCCCGCTCCGCTCCCAGCGGTCCAGATCGGCCCTGACCCGCTCGTCGATCTCGTCTTCGCGCGGGCGGTAGGGGGCGGGCACCGGCAGCCTCGCCTCGCCCTTGGGCGGGGGCTCGCGGTTGTCCTTGTCCAGGTTCCACTGCCCGCCGACGGGCTGGTCGCCGTCCATCAGCAGGGCGTGGTCCTGGCGCACCTGCCGGTAGAAGCCCTCCATCCGCAGCCGCCCGCCGCCGGCGGACTCCGCCCATCGGCCGAACGCGTCCGGCCGGACGAGGAAACCGCGCGGCGGCAGGACCTCCACCTGCCGGAGGCCCCGCACGAAGGCGAGGGCCGCGTGGGACGTGGGGTGGTGGACGGTCACCGGGGCGTCGCCCACGGCTCGTTCCAGGCCGTCGCGGTACGTCTCCGCCTGGACGTAGCGGACGCGGTCCCCGAGTTCGGCCGCGCGGTGCCGCATCGCGGACAGGACCAGGTGCGCCTTGGCGCGGTGGAAGCGGCGCCGCCGGAAGACCGCCCGCGACTCGATCATGACGATCTCGGCGTCCGGCCGCAGGAAGTGCGGGCCCAGCTGGTCGCCGAACAGCCAGTGGAAGCGGGCCTCCGAGCGGTCCTTCGAGCGGTCGTGGGCCACGCGGATCCTCCCCCTGGACGCCCGGACTCCCGCTCAGTGTGGTGCACGGCCCGTCGCGGGCGAAGGCGGCACGCGACGCCGTCCGTTAAGGGCGGACTCACGAAGGTCCAGCGACCTGCGGACTTTCGTCCCTAATCGGACGCAGGCCCGCTGTACAGGCTGTCTACATGAAGCCGGACGAGACAATCGCTACCGAGACCCTGCGTCGGCTCTGCTCCGGAGGGCCGGTGACATCGGTCTACTTCAACCTGACCGCGCCTCCCGGGGAGGAGGACGCCGCGCTGCGCTGGGAACGCCTGGCCAGAAGGCTCCGCGCGCAGGGAGCCGACGGCACCTCCGTGGAAGCGCTGGGCCGCCTGGTCGCGAGGGCGGAGCCGGGGTCCGGAACGCTCGCCGCGTTCGCCTTCGACGGCGACCCGGAGCCCGTCGCGGTCGAGATGCCGGACGCTCGGCAGCCTGATCTCGCCGTCCGCGGGCCCGTGCCGCGGCTCCTGCCGCTGCTGGCGTGGCTCCAGGAGCGTCCGCCGTACGTGCTCACCCTCGTCGACCGCAAGGGCGCCGACATCGAGACGTGCCGGGGCGGGACGAGGACCGCGACCACGAGGACGATCGACGGCCCCGACGACGAGATCGTGCGCAACGCGCCGGGCGGCTGGTCCCAGTCGCGCCACCAGCACCGCGCCGAGGACTCCTGGGAGCACAACGCGACCAGGGTGGCGCACGCGCTCGCGGACGACCTCGCTGAGACCGGCGCCCACGTGCTGCTCCTCGGCGGCGACGTGCGCGCCATGCAGTACCTCACCAAGCACCTTCCCGAGGGCGTCCGCGATGAGGTGACCGTCGGGCACGTCTCCGGAGGGCGGAACCGGGACGGCGCGCGGCGGCGCCGCCAGACGCAGGTCCGGGAGCACGTGAGCCGGTGGGCGGACGAGGAGACCCGCGGGCTGCTCCAGCGGCTGGACGAGGCGCGGGGCCCGTCCGGCCTCGCGGTGGAGGGCGCGGCCGCCACCCTCCGGGCGCTGGCCCGCGGCCGGGTCGGCACGCTGCTGGTCGCCGACGACCCCGCCGACCGGCGGACGGCCTGGTTCGGCCCCGCGCCGACGCAGGTGTCCGACCGGCGGGCGACCTTCGCCGAGTCGGGCGGGGGCCCGGTGGAGCACGGCCGGCTGGTGGACGTCGCCGTCCGCGCCGCGGTGCTCACCGGAGCCGAGGTGCGCGTCCTGGAACCGGGGGCGCCGGATCTTCCCGCGCAGGGCATCGGCGCCCTGTGCCGCTATGCCTGAAGCGCCGGGACGTCCGGGGCTTCGCCGGTGCCAGGGGGGCACCGGCACCGTCCTGGAGATCGACTCGTAGCCGCCCGGACCTGCGGAAACGCCTCCCAGCTGGGGACCTTCGTCCCTGCCGCGGCGTGCTCGGGCGGCGGCAGGCTGGAATGGTCCGTGTTCGCCGAGACCGCTCTGGAGCCATAGCGATGACGTTCACAGGGATACAGGGGCTGGATCGGAGCATCGACACCACCAACCGGTGGATCGCCGATGTGGCCGCCGCGTTCGGGACCGAGGACCGCCGGTTCGCCTACCGGGCGCTCCGGGCCTGGATGCACACGCTGCGCGACCGGCTGACGGTCGAGTCGGCCGCGCATCTGTCCGCCCAGCTGCCGGAACTGCTGCGCGGGGTGTACTACGACGGCTGGAGTCCAGGCCACATGCCCCGCAAGTACGACCTGCGCGAGGTCACCGTCCACTTCGCCGAGCAGGCGCGCATCGGACGCGACGACGTGCCCAAGACGGCGGCGGTCGTCACCGAGGTCGTGTCCTCCAAGATGGCTCCGGGAGGCGTCGAGCAGGCGCTCTGGAAGCTTCCCGAGGAACTCCGCAGGCTGTTCCAGCCGGGCGGCGAGCCCGCGGAGCGCGCCGCGGCCCGTTCCGGGGCCCGTGCGTCGGCGCCCCGCGCCGTCATGTGAGGCCGCTCAGCGCATGCAGGCGAGGAACCAGTCCGTGGCGTACCCGGTGACCGCCTGGAGGGCGCCCGGCTCCTCGAACAGATGGGTGGCGCCCGGCACGACCGTCAGCCGGTTCTGGCAGCGCATGCGCCGCTGCGCCCGCTGGTTGAGGCCGAGCACCTGCCGGTCCTCACCGCCCACGATCAGCAGCGTGGGGGCGCGGACGTCGCCGAGGCGGCGTCCGGCCAGGTCCGGGCGCCCGCCGCGGGAGACGACGGCGGTGATGTCGGCGCCGGGCTCGGCGGCGGCCCACAGCGCCGCCGCCGCGCCGGTGCTCGCGCCGAAGTAGCCCACGCGGGCGCCGGCGGTCTCCGGCCGGTCGCGGAGCCACGCGGTGGCGGCGACGAGCCGGTCGGCCAGCATGCCGATGTCGAAGACGTTGCCGCGGTCGAGTTCCTCCCCGGCGGTCAGCAGATCGAACAGCAGCGTGCCGAGGCCCGCCTGGTTGAGCCCGGAGGCGACCAGCCGGTTCCGCGGACTGTGCCTGCTGCTCCCGCTGCCGTGCGCGAACGCCACGACTGCACCCGCCCCCTCGGGGACGGTGAGATGCCCGGTGAGCTCCACGAACCCGCCGTCGATCCACAGCTCCTCGTCGACGACCGGCGGATCGTCCGCATCAGTATCGGACGCCCGAGACGGATCGGTGCCCCTACCAGGCTCGGCGCCGCCAGCGGGGTTGGTCGCCCCGCCCGGATGAACGGCCCCGCCAGGATCGGTGGCTCCGCCAGAGCTGCCTGCTCCATACGGGCTGACCCAGCCGAGCTCCGAGGCTCCCCCAGGGTTGGTGGCTCCGCCGGGGTGGGAAGCGCCGGAAGGGTTCGCGGTTCCGGGAGGCTCGGCGGTTCCGGCGGGGTCGGAGTCGTGCCGGGGGCCGGACGGCGGTGTCGCGGCGCGTTCCAGGAGCTCGACCACCTCGCCGTCGGACGTCTGGCCGAACTCGCGGTACCACTGGCCGACGGCGTGGAAGAGGTCCGGTTCCAGCAGGCACACCACGTCGTCGGCGACCTGGCGCAGACCGGCGAGGGTGTCGGGTGAGCCGACGGGGACCGCCAGGACCACGCGGCGGGCGCCCTGGGCGCGGGCGACCTGGCAGGCGGCTCGCGCGGTGGCGCCGGTGGCGACGCCGTCGTCCACGACGACGGCCGTGCGGCCGCTCACCCCGGCACGGGGGCGGCCGCGGCGGAAGCGTTCGACGCGGACGTCCAGCTCGGCCTGCTCGCGCCGCCGCGCGTCGGCCAGGTCGGCCTCGCCGAGGCCCGTGAGACGGACGATCTCGTCGTTGACGATCAGAACGCCGTCCTCGCCGATGGCGCCCATGGCCAGCTCGGGCTGGAACGGCACGCCCAGCTTGCGGACGACGATCACGTCCAGCGGCGCGCGCAGTTCCCGGGCGACCTCGAACGCGACGGGCACCCCGCCGCGCGGCAGCCCCAGCACGACGACGTCCGAGTCGCGTAGATCGTCCAGCCGCTCGGCCAGGCGCCGTCCGGCGTCGGCGCGGTCGTCGAAGTCCAGCATCGTCACCTCCCGGGTTCGGGTGCGGGCACCACCGCCACCGGGCAGCGGGCCTCGTGGAGCGCGACCTGGGGCACCGGCCCCAGGAGCATCGGGGGCGGCGAGCCGATCCCCCGGACGCCGACGACCAGCATGGCCGCGCCGTGGGAGGCGCCGACCAGGGCCCGCCTCGGGGCGTCCAGGACGAACCTGGTCTCGATCAGCACCTCGGGGCGCCCGGCCCGCCACGGCGCGACGGCCCGCTCGAAGCGCGCGATCGCCTCGTGCCTGACGGCCCGCGGATCGATGAAGGGCACCCGGTCCGGTCCGGGCAGCGTGGCCGGGTCCCACCAGGAGCACACCGCCGTCACCGGGTCGTGGTGCAGCACGGCCTCCTCGACGGCGAAGCCGAGCGCCGCGTCGCCGGCCGGCGAACCGTCCACTCCGGCCACGATCCGCCCGCCGTCCAGCCGCGCGGGCGAACGCACGACGACGACCGGGCAGGAGGCCTGGGCCGCCACCTGGACCGCGGTGGAGCCCACCGGGAGCCCCTGGAACCCGCCATGGCCGCGCGAGCCGACCACGACCATGACGGCGCCGCGGGACGCCCGCAGCAACGCGCCCGCGGCCGACCCCTGCTCCAGGCACCAGCGGACCTCCAGGCCACCGGCGAAGGCGCGGGCCTTGCGCACGCCCTCGTCGGCCACGATCGCGCCCTCGCTCCGGAGGACCTCCAGGGTCTCCTCGTCCGGCGGACGCATGGGGTAGGGCCAGTGCCACACATGGCAGACGGTGAGGGCGAGGCCGCGGAGCCGGGCCTCTCCCGCCGCCCACTGGAGCGCCTGCTCGGCGGCGGGCGACCCGTCGTAGCCGATCAGGATGGAGCGCATCCGGTTGTGGTCCCCCATCGGCCGTCTCCCTCCTCTACCGCGAGGGTGTTTCCATCCTCACCGAACGGAAACGCCCAGGTAGAAGCGGTTTCGGAGGTCGCGATGGCGGCGCGCTGGGAGTTCTGGATCGATCGCGGCGGCACGTTCACCGACGTGGTCGCCCGGCGGCCGGACGGCGCGCTCGTCACCCACAAGCTCCTCTCCGAGGACAGGGACCGCTACCAGGACGCCGCCCTCGCCGGGATCAGGCACCTCCTCGGGGTCGCGCCCGGGGCGCGCGTCCCGGCCGAGCTGATCGCGGGCGTGCGGCTCGGCACGACGGTGGCGACGAACGCCCTGCTCGAACGGACGGGCGAGCCGACCGTCCTGGTCATCACCGAGGGCTTCCGCGACGCGCTGCGGATCGCCTACCAGAACCGGCCGCGCATCTTCGCCCGGGAGATCGTGCTGCCCGAGCTCCTCTACGCGCGGGTGATCGAGGCGAGGGAGCGGATCGACGCGGGCGGGCGCGTGCTGGTCCCGCTGGACGAGGCCGCGGTCGAACGCGAGCTGCGCGCCGCCTACGACGACGGGTTCCGTTCGGTGGCGATCGTGTCGATGCACGCCTACCGGCAGCCCCTCCACGAGATCGCCATCGGGATGATCGCGCGCCGGATCGGCTTCCCCCAGGTCTCGGAGTCGCACGCGACGAGCCCGCTGATGAGGCTGGTCTCGCGCGGCGACACCACCGTCGTCGACGCCTACCTCTCGCCCATCCTGCGCCGGTACGTGGACCAGGTGTCCGGGGAGCTGGACGGCGCACCGATCATGTTCATGCGGTCCAGCGGCGGGCTCACCGAGGCGCACGCGTTCCGCGGCAAGGACTCGATCCTGTCCGGCCCGGCGGGCGGCATCGTCGGCATGGCGCGCACGTCGGCCGCGGCGGGCTTCCACCGGGTCATCGGCTTCGACATGGGCGGCACGTCCACCGACGTCTCGCACTACGCGGGCGAGTTCGAGCGCCAGTACGAGACGCAGGTCGCGGGGGTGCGGATGCGGGCGCCGATGCTGAGCATCCACACGGTCGCGGCCGGCGGCGGCTCGGTGCTGCGCTTCGACGGCGGCCGGTACCGGGTGGGCCCCGACTCCGCCGGCGCCGACCCCGGGCCCGCCTGCTACCGGCGCGGCGGCCCGCTCACCGTCACCGACGCCAACGTGATGCTGGGACGGATCCGGCCCGAGCACTTCCCGCACGTCTTCGGACCGGACGGCGACCAGGCCCTCGACTCCGCGGTCGTGCGGGACCGCTTCGCCGCCCTGGCCGGCGGGATCGGCGACGGCCGCCCGGCCGAGGACGTCGCCGCAGGGTTCCTGCGCATCGCGGTCGCGAACATGGCCAACGCCATCAAGAAGATCTCCGTCCAGCGCGGCTACGACGTCACCGGGTACGTGCTGGCCACCTTCGGCGGGGCGGGCGGCCAGCACGCCTGCGCGGTCGCCGACGCCCTCGGCATGCGGCGGGTGCTCGTCCATCCGCTGGCGGGGGTGCTGTCGGCGTACGGTATGGGCCTGGCCGACGTCACGGCGATGCGGGAGCACGCGGTGGAGGAACCGCTGGGCGAGGATCTGCTGCCCGAGCTGGACGCGATCCTCGGGAGCCTGGAGCGCGACGCGCGCGATGAGCTGCGGGGCGAGGGGACGGACGCCGGGCACGTGGTCCACCGCGCCCACCTGCGCTACGCGGGCACCGACACCGCCCTGCTGGTGCGGGCCGGGCCGGTGGAGGCGATGGTCGCCGAGTTCGAGGAGGTCTACCGGCGCCGCTTCTCCTTCCTCATGCGCGACAAGCCGATCGTCGTGGAGGCGGTGTCGGTCGAGGCGGTGGGCGACGGCGACCGGGCGGCCGAGACGCCGGTCGCCGGGGTCGGCGAAGGTCCGGCCGAGGCGGAGCGCGTCCCGATGCACGTCGACGGCGCGTGGCGCGACGTCGACCTGTACCGGCGGGAGCGGCTGCGGCCCGGCGACGCGGTCCAGGGCCCGGCGATCATCGTGGAGGCCAACGCCACGACCGTCGTCGACCCGGGCTGGCGGGCCGCGGTGAACGACCTCGGGCACCTGCTCCTGGACCGGGTGGCGGCCCGGTCCGGCGGGCGCGCCGTCGGCACCGGGGCCGACCCCGTCATGCTGGAGATCTTCAACAACCTGTTCATGTCGATCGCGGAGCAGATGGGCGTCCGGCTGCGCGCCACCGCGCACTCGGTCAACATCAAGGAGCGGCTGGACTTCTCCTGCGCGATCTTCGACGCGGGCGGGGGGCTCATCGCCAACGCGCCGCACATCCCCGTCCACCTCGGCTCGATGGGGGCGTCCATCAGGGAGCTCGTCGAGCGCCGCCGCGCCGCCGGGGGCATGCGCCCGGGCGAGGTCTACGTGCTCAACGACCCCTACCACGGCGGCACCCACCTGCCGGACGTCACGGTCGTCACGCCGGTCTTCCTCGGGGACGTCGAGGCCGGGGCGGCCGCGGACGAGGCCGCCGAGATCTCCTTCTTCGTCGCGTCCCGGGGCCACCACGCCGAGATCGGCGGCATCACGCCGGGATCGATGCCGGCCTTCAGCGCGCGGGTGGAGGAGGAGGGCGTCCTGATCGACAACTGGCTGCTGGTCGAGGACGGCAGGCTGCGGGAGGACGAGACGGTCGGGCTGCTGACCTCGGCGCCCCACCCGTCCCGCAACCCGCTCGACAACGTCGCCGACCTGCGCGCCCAGATCGCCGCCAACGAGAAGGGCGTCGGCGAGCTGCGCGACATGGTCCGCCACTTCGGCCTGGACGTCGTGCAGGCCTACATGCGCCACGTCCAGGACAACGCGGAGGAGGCGGTCCGGCAGGTGATCACCGCGCTGCGGGACGGCTCGTGCGCCTACGAGCTGGACGACGGCGCCGTGATCCAGGTCGCGGTCCGGGTCGACCGCGGCGCCCGGACGGCGGAGATCGACTTCACCGGCACCTCGCCCCAGTCGGCCGGAAACGCCAACGCGCCCTCGTCGGTGGCGATGGCCGCGGTGCTGTACGTGTTCCGCACGCTGGTGGCCGAGGACATCCCGCTGAACGCGGGGTGCCTGACGCCGCTGCACGTCACGATCCCGCCGGGGTCGATGCTCGCGCCGCGGTACCCGGCGGCCGTGGCGGCGGGCAACGTCGAGACCTCCCAGGCCGTGACCGGCGCCCTGTACGCCGCGCTGGGGGTGATGGCCGAGGGCTCCGGCACGATGAACAACGTCACCTTCGGCAACGAGCGCCACCAGTACTACGAGACGGTGGCCGGCGGATCCGGCGCCGGCGACGGCTTCGACGGCGCCGACGTCGTCCAGACCCACATGACCAACTCCCGGCTCACCGACCCCGAGGTGCTGGAGTGGCGCTACCCCGTCCTGCTGGAGGGATTCGAGATCCGGCGCGGGAGCGGCGGCACGGGGCGGTGGCACGGCGGCGACGGCGGACGGCGGCGCATCCGCTTCCTCGAACCGATGACGGTCACCACGCTGGGCAGCCACCGGCGGGTCCCGCCGTACGGGATGGCCGGCGGCGGGCCGGGCGCTCTGGGCCGGCAGTGGGTCCAGCGCGCCGACGGCTCCGTGGCGCCGATGGAGGGCCGCGACTCGCTGCCCGTCGGCGCCGGGGACGTCTTCGTCATCGAGACGCCCGGCGGCGGTGGCTACGGCGCGGCGTGAGCCCCCGCACATCAACCGCGCATCAGGAGGGTGTCCAGGGGCCGCCCGCTGTGCAGGCGGCCGACGGCGTCGGCGATCAGGGGGCCCACGGACCGCACCCTGAGCGGCGCCGCCCGCGCCCCTCCCACCGGAAGGGTGTCGGTGACCAGCAGGCACCGGATCGGGAGCCGGCAGAGCCGGTCCCGCGCGGCCTCCACCAGCGGTCCGTGCGCCGCGGCCACGGTGATGCCGGGCGCGGCGCCGTGCGCCAGCAGGACGCGCACCGCCGCCTCGATCGTCCCGCCGGTGCTGATCATGTCGTCCACGATGACCGCGGGGCGGCCCTCCACGTCGCCGACCAGTTCCTCCGCGTGGACCCTCTCGCCGCTCAGCCGCGTCTTGCGCACCACGGCGACCGGACGCCCCAGCAGCCGCGCGTAGTGTTCGGCCGGCTTGACCGCGCCGAGGTCGGGCGCCACGAGCACGGCCGCGTCCGGCGTCAGCTCCGCCAGCTCGTCCGCCAGGAGCGGGACGGCCGTCAGCATCTCCACCGGAACCGGGCTCATGGCCTCCAGGGCGACGGTGTGCGGCTCCACCACGACGAGCCGGTCCGCCCCGGCCGAAGCCAGCGCGTCGAGCGCCACCCTGGCGCCCACCGCCTGCCCCGCCCGGTCCCGGCGGTCCTGCCGGGCGTACCCGAAGTACGGGACGACCGCGGTGACCGCCCCCGCGCCGGCCCGGCGGCACGCGTCCAGGAGCAGCAGCAGCTCGACCAGATGGCCGTCGACGGCGGGCCCGGTGGGCTGCACCACGTAGACGTCCCCGCCCTGGACGCCGTGCACGACCGGCCGCAGCTCTCCGTCCGGGAACCTCTCCACGTCGCAGGGCACCGGCCGGAGGCCCAGCGCGGCCGCGACGGCGGCGGCGAGGCCCGGATGAGCCGTCCCCGCCACGATCCGGGTCGGCATCATGCTCCTGTCGGACATCACCCTCCCGTCGTCGGCCGCTCGATCCGGTTCTTCCCCTCCCTCGACCGGATAGCCCAACTCACCACATACCGGCCGACCTGCACGAATATGGACCTTTGGCCCTGGTGGCGTCCCGCCGCCCGTTCGCACGATGGAATCGACGCGACGTGAGGGGGGACACGATGCGAGCGAGCGAAGGCGACCGGCTGATCGTTCACGGACACCACGTGGGCGAGGCGGCCCGCAGGGCCGAGATCCTCGAAGTGCACGGACGGAACGGAGAGCCGCCCTACCTGGTGCGGTGGGACGACGGCCACGAGACCACGTTCTTCCCGTCCTCGGACTCCACCATCGAGCACCAGCCGGCCGAGTGGGCGAGGCGCTAGAACGACGGGGGGACGCCATGGACGGGGCGACGGCCGCTCCAGAGGTGACCGTGGAACGCCGGGGAAAGATGCCGGAGGACGCCGCCGACTACGCGCGCTCCAAGGTGAGCGCGGTGTTCCGGCGCGCGCCGGAGCCGGTGCTGTTCGCGCGCGTGAAGCTGATCATGTCGCCGGATCCGGCGGTGCCGCGTCCGGCGACGGCCCAGGCCAACCTGGACGTCAACGGGCGCCTGGTGCGGGCGCAGGTGGCGGCGCCGAGCATGACCGAGGCCGTCGACCGGCTCCACGACCGGCTGCTGAACCGGCTCGACCGGATCTCCCGGCACTGGGAGGCCCGCCGCGGCGCCTACCCCACGAGTCCCGCGACGGGCCCGCACGAGTGGCGCCACGGCGCCGAGCCGACGCACCGTCCGGACTACTACCCGCGCCCTCCGGAGGAGCGGGAGCTGATCCGGCACAAGTCGTTCACGCTGACCGCCGAGACGCCCGACGAGGCGGCCTTCGACATGGAGGTGCTCGACTACGGGTTCCTGCTGTTCACCGACGTCGAGACCGGCGAGGACAGCGTCATCTACCCCGCCGACCACGGCTACCGGCTGGCGCAGGCGACGCCGCGCGAGCGGACGGGCGCGCCCCGCGCCATCCCGTTGACGATCAGCCCGCGCCCGGCGCCCACGCTGACCGCCGAGGGGGCGATCGAGCATCTGGAGGCGACCGGCCGGCGCTGGGTGTTCTTCCGCGACGCCGAGTCCGGGCGGGGCAACGTCCTCTACCACCGCTACGACGGGCACTACGGGCTGATCGTCCCCGCGTAGCGCGCGGCCCTCCACGAGGTGGCCGGAAATCCCCCGCCATCGGGTCTTGCGGCGCCCACCACCCCTGCTTACTATCCAGTAACCAAAGTCTGAATACGGTGATGTTCGGATTTGGGCGGATTCATTAGCGGCCCACAAGGCACGCGGAATCCAGGGCCGGCCATGCCCGCGACCGTCCATCACCGCGCAGCCGGCGCCGCGGCCCGCGCGGATCCCCGCCTGCCGCCGTGCGCGCCGGCGTGGACGCGGAAGAGTTCCGCGCCCCCGCCCCCATCTGGGCTACCCCCACCCCTCCGGGAGAGCAAGCATGCACGCTGCGACCACCCCCGCCCGCCCCAGACCGCACCGTCGCCTGCGGAGCATCGCCGCCGCGGCCGTCCTGGCCGCCGGCGCCCTCGCCCCCGCCGCCGGCGCGACCGCCGCGCACGCCGCCGCCCCCCTGCGCGAGGTGATGTTCGTCGGCAACAACTGGGAGGGCACCGCCGACGTCATCAAGTCCAGCGGCGACTTCGCCAAGATCGGCCGAGTGAACGTCGTCCCCGACAGGAGCCAGCGCCTCACCGCGATCTACCTCAACCCGATCAACCTGGCCGTCTTCCTGGGCATCCGGGCCACCGCCGGCGAGGGCCACGACCAGCTCGTCGACGACCTGTACTCCACCCCCGACGGCTCCGCCCTGGTCGCCTCGCGGCCCAGCTTCGGCGACGTCGTCTCCATCGACCTGACCACCGGGAAGGTCAGGTGGCGCTTCGCCGTCTCGGGCTACCGCGCCGACCACATGTCGGTGTCCCCCGACGGCACCAGGGTCGCGGTGTCGGCCTCGCTCGGCAAGGTCGTCCACGTCCTGGACATCAACACCGGCAAGCAGCTCGGCTCGTTCGCCACCGGCGACAAGCCGCACGAGAACATCTTCACCAGGGACGGCAGGTACATCCTCAACATGTCCATCGGGAACGTCGAGACCGACCTCGACGACCCGTCCCAGGACTGGACCAAGGGCGACCGGCACATCACCGTCGCCGACGCCTCCACCTACAAGGTCGTCAAGACCATCGACATGCGCTCGCGCCTGGACGCCTTCGGCCGCAAGGACCTCTCGAACGCGATCCGGCCCGCGGTGCTGTCCCCGGACGAGTCGAAGCTGTACTTCCAGGTCTCGTTCTTCAACGGCCTCGTGGAGTACGACATGGCCACCGACAAGATCACCCGGGTGAGGACCCTGCCGAAGAACCCGGCGACCAGCGACGACCGCACCACCTTCGTCAACGACTCCCGCCACCACGGCCTGTCGATGAGCCCCGACGGAAGCAGGCTCTGCGTCGCCGGGACCATGGACGACTACGCCACCGTCGTCAACCGCTCCACCCTCCAGGAAGGCCCCCTGGTCACCGCGTCCAAGCCGTACTGGGCCACCGTCAGCGGCGACGGCCGCGCCTGCGTCATCTCCGAGAGCGGCGCCGACCAGGTCACCGCCATCGACTTCGGCACCGGCCAGAAGATCACCTCTGTCCCCGTCGGCGACCACCCGCAGCGCGTCCGCCTGGCCCACATCCCGGCCACCTGGACCGGCACCACCGGCTGACCCCCGCCTTCCCGCCACCGGGACGCGGGCCCCCGCCCCGCGTCCCGGTTCGCGTCTCCCCCTCCTCAGGGCACGTCCGATGTGGTGAGCTCGGCGGGTGGAGGACGTGTCCTGCAGACATGGCCGCGTTTCTCGCGGAGGCCGGGAGCGGCCTCAGGTCGCCCGGGCGGCGACGGCGTGGCCGTGCAGGATGGCCGTGAAGCGCTCGTCGGCACGGTCGAGCTGGCCGGTGATGTGCTGTTTGATCCGCTCCTTGAGCGGGGTGTCGGGGCGGTTGATCAGGTCCTTGAGCTCCGGGACCAGCGGACGGTACTTGCGGGCCAGCTTGCGGAGCTTGGGGCCGGTGGTGTGGATCAGCCCGACGCCGTTGTCGGTGAAGTCGGAGACCTTGATGACGCGGGCGGCCGGGTGGCGTTCCAGGCTCTCGACGACATGGGCGCGGTACTGGGCGTGGACGTCCCCGCCGCGGTCGTAGACGGGGTTGGTCACGGCGCGGACGAGTTCGGCGACGCGCGGCCCGAACTCGGCGGACAGGACGCCGAGTGCGGCCTCCGCCGGGTCGGCGTGGCCGTCTCCGGCCAGGTCGGCGGGGTGGTCCTCGACGGAGTCGTGCATGAGCGCGGCGACGAGGAGGTCCGCGTCGTCCATCTCGTAATGGCACATGATGCGCAGCGTCACCCGGAGGAGATGGTTGACCACGGGCTCGCGGACGCGGCGGTCCTGCCGGTGCAGGTCGCCGGCCAGGGCGAGGGCCGCGCTCAGCCGCCGCCAGTCCGGTTCCCGGAACCGCAGGATCTCGCGGGAGAACCGGTCGCGGAGTCCGGCCTCGCCGTACACCTCGGTGATCGTGTGGAGCGGAAGAGTCTGCAGATAGCTGGGCACCGTGTTCCCCTCTCGCGGGAGGTGCGCCCGTCCGCGGGCCGGAGGGGCGTTCCCGCGTACCGGTTCGACGCCGTCCGTGATCATCCGGTTCCGTCGTTCCCGCTGGTCGCGGGCAGCCGCCATCGACCGGTCGAAAGAATTATCGAATCGAGCGATGAGTTCTCCGGGCGGCGCCGGTCTACCCCTGCATGACGACGATGCGAGAGCACGCAAGCGGCGGGCTGCCGGAGACCGCCCCCGGCCGTTCCCGGACGCCCGCCGTGATCCGGCTGCTGGTGCTGGCCACCTTCGTGGTGATCCTCAACGAGACGGTCATGATCAACGCGATCCCGCGGCTGATGGCGGACATGGACGTCACCGAGCAGGCGGCGCAGTGGCTCTCGACCGCCTTCATGCTGACCATGGCCGCGGTGATCCCGGTGACGGGGTGGTTCCTGCAGCGGGTCACCACCCGCCGCGCCTACGCCACCGCGATGGGCGTCTTCCTCGCCGGGACGGCGCTGGCCTCGGTCGCGCCGGTGTTCGAGGTGCTGCTGCTCGCGCGGATCGTCCAGGCGACCGGCACGGCGGTGATGATGCCGCTGCTGATGACGACGCTGATGACCGTGGTGCCCGAGGAGGACCGCGGCCGCGTGATGGGCAACGTGACCATGGCGATCTCGGTCGCGCCGGCGATGGGCCCGGCGGTGTCGGGCCTGATCCTGCAGCTCGGCTCGTGGCGGCTGCTGTTCGCGGCGGTGCTGCCGGTCGCGGCGCTGATCGCCTGGCGCGGCCTGGCGCGGCTGGAGAACGTCGGAGAGCCGCAGGCCGGCACCATCGACTGGTTCAGCGTCGCGGCCGCCGCCCTCGGGTTCGGCTCCCTGGTGTACGGGCTGAGCAGGTTCGGGCAGGGCGGCGCGCTGGTCCCCGCGTCGATCGTCGCCTTCGGGGCGGTCACGATCGCGGTGTTCGCCGTCCGCCAGCTCCGGTTGCAGCGCCGCGACGTCCCCCTGCTCGACCTGCGCGTCCTGCGGCACCCCGTCTACGCCCTCTCGCTGCTGCTGATGGCCCTGGGGTTCATGGCGATGATGGGGTCGATGATCCTGCTGCCGATCTACCTGCAGAACCTGCGCGGGCTCACGCCGCTGGAGACGGGCCTGCTGATGATGCCCGGCGGGCTGGCGATGGGGCTGCTCGGCCCGGCGGTGGGCCGGCTCTTCGACCGCTTCGGCGGACGGGTTCTGATCATCCCCGGGGCGGTGGGCATCGTGCTCGCCCTGGGCGGGTTCACCCAGATCTCGGCGACGATGCCGTACTGGCAGGTGCTCGGCCTGCACTCGCTGCTCATGGTGTCGCTGGCGGCGGCGTTCACTCCGGTGTTCACCCTCGGCCTCGGGGCGCTCCCGGCCCCGCTCTACTCGCACGGCAGCTCGATGCTGGGCACCCTCCAGCAGGTCTCCGCGGCCTTCGGCACGGCACTGGTGGTGACCGTGATGACGGGACGCGCCGAGAGCCGGACGGCCGACGGGGTCGCCACCGTGCTCGCCCAGCTCGACGGGATGCGGCTGGCGTTCGTCATCAGCGCAGCGCTGTCCCTGGCGATGGTCGGGGTCGCGTTCCTGCTGCCCAAGCGCGTGAAGGCGGCCGAGAAGCCCGCGGTGCCGGAAGCCGCCGACCGCGTCCTGGAGCCGGCCGCCCTCTGAGCGGGCGGCGCCTGCTCAACGGACAACGCCTGCCGAACGGGCCGATGGTGAGCCTTGCTTTCGCCTCGGCCCGTTCGGCGTTGGGGCTGCTTCACAGGTAGTGGCGCAGGACCAGGTCGGCGGGATAGGGGTCCAGGTAGGTCTGCTGGGTCAGGTAGTCGAGGCCCTCGCCCATGGCGTGGTGGCGCAGGAGGGCGATGGGGACGCTCAGGGGCGCCTGGCCCCGGCGGTAGGTGTCGATGGCGGCCAGGAGGTCGTGGCGGCGGGTGTCGTCGAGGTGGCCGCTGAGCATCCCGAAGACGTGCTGGAGCGCGTTCATGTGGCGGCCGCGCTTGGGACGGACGGCGAGCGCCGCGCTGAACGCGTGCCGGTAGTCGGCCTCCAGCTCGTCGCGCGGACGGGGCCCCGCCTGGGCGACGATCCGTCCGAGCGCCTGGTAGGCGGACGGGTCGTGGGCGAGGATCTGGAGCTTGTGGCGGCTGTGGAAGGCGACGAGGTCGCGGGGCCGCCAGTCTGCGCCGAAGAGCTCGCGGAGCCGGGCGTGCGCGAAGATGCGCTCGATGAAGTGCTCGCGCAGGACGGGGTCGCGGAGGCGGCCGTCCTCCTCGGCGGGCAGGTCCGGGAGCGCCTCGCGGACGAGGTCGGCGAACACCCCGCGGCCCTGGCGGTCGACGGGCTGGTCGTCGGTGCGCTCACCGGGCCTGCCGGAGGCGTGGCGCGGCAGGCGGAACAGCCCGCAGGAGGGCGAGCGCGACTTGAGCACGTAGCCGTCCAGGACCTCCAGCTGGGGGACGCGGGTCTCGGCGAGCGCGGTCATCGCGGCGGTGTGGTCGGCGGATCCGTCCTTGGTGACGAGGTGCCCGTCGGTGAGGAGCCGCAGCGTGGGACGCGGCGTGCCGAGGCCGATCTCCATCTCCGGGCAGACCGGGACCCAGTCGACGTGCGGGTCCAGGACGTCGGTGAGGAACCGGTCGCGGCTGTGGCCGCCGTTGTAGCGGACCGGGGCGCCCATCAGGCAGCTCGACACCGCGAGGCGGGGGCGCGGGTACGGGCCGGCGGCCGTCACAGGAGCTCTCGCATCCGGCGCAGGCCGCGGGCCGTGCGCGCCTTGACGGTGCCCAGCGGGACGGCCAGCCGGTCGGCGATCTCCGTCTGCGTCAGCTGTCCGAAGTGGGCCATCACGATCGCCTGCCGCTGCGGCAGCGGCAGGACCGCGAGGGCGTCCCTGACGTCGCAGGCGGTCTCCACGGACGGCGAGGCGTCGGGCGTCCGCACGGCCGGCAGCTCCGCGTGGTCCTCCAGGGGGAGCGTCCGGCGGTAGTGGCGGGCCTCGGCGCGGAGCTGGTCGATGGCGCGCCTGCGGGCGATGGCGAGGACCCAGGGCTCCAGGGCGCGCGCGGTGTCGAAGCGGCGGCGCGACCGCCAGACCTCCAGAAAGACCAGCTGGACGACGTCGTCCACGGCGTGCCGGGGCACGAGCCGGACGACGTGGCGGCGGACGAGGGGGCCGAGCGAGGTGTAGCACTCGGCCAGCGCGGTCTCGTCCCCGCGTGCGAGCCGCTCTCCCAGGTTCATGAGCTGGACCTTTCCCGAGGGAATCGTTTCAAAACTTATTCATAGTCGATTCCGTGGGCGGCGTCGGGCCCCGACACGGCGAGGGGCGATGCGGGGGCGTGGCTTTCGCGGCGTGTCAGGGCGCCGCGGGGCCGTCCAAAATCTCGGTGACGGCTTGGGAAAGGCTTGTCACGAGGCGGGCGGCGTCCGGCAGCCGGTCCCGCCTCCAGCCCGGCCCGCCGACCAGGAGCCGCACCGCGGGACGGGTGCCCGGAAGATCGGCCAGCCAGTCCGGGTCGCCGGTCTCGGCGATCTGCGACCAGACGAAGACGGTGCCCGGCCCCGAGCGCCGGATCGCGGCGGCGAGGGCGCTCGCGGGGACCCGCGCCCCCAGCAGGCTCGCCGCGACGCCGCCCTGCGCCAGCGCGGCGGCCAGCGCGTACAGGGGCAGGCTGTGCTGCTCCTCCGGCGCGCAGGCGAGCAGGACGGGCCGGATGTTCACCGGCCGCGCGGGCGGCGGCACCTCCGCGAGGCCGCCGAGCACCACCGTGGACAGCAGGTGCTCCACCTCGACGCAGCCGCCGCCCGCCGCGTGCTTGCGGCCGATGCCGATCAGGACCGGGGCCATCAAGCCGTTCCAGGCCCGCACGACCCCGTCCCGCGCGATCGCGGTCCGGACCGCGTCGGTCATGGCGGGGACGTCCAGCGACATCGCCGCGCGGGCCAGACCGCGCACCTCGGCGGTGTCGGCTCCGGCGGGCGCCTCCCCGACGGGCACGCGGTTGCCGCCGGCGCCGTGCCCGCGCGGCCGGCGCGGCGCGCCGGGGGGCTCGCGCAGCGCGGCGAGGGCGGCCTCGCCCGGCGGGGCGCCCGCGAGG
>NZ_JBFARL010000162.1:0-18844 GCF_040674655.1 Actinomadura sp. NPDC049753
GCCTCGCTCTGCGCCGCGCCGGAGATGATGCCGAGCTGGTCGCGCAGCCACTGCACCGCCGATCCCGTCACCGCGATCGAACCCTCCAGCGCGTACACCGGCTTCTCGGATCCGAACTGGTAGCAGACGGTCGTCAGGAGCCCGTTCTTCGACCGGACGAGTTCCTCTCCCGTGTTGAGCAGGAGGAAGTTGCCGGTGCCGTAGGTGTTCTTGGCCTCGCCGGGGGAGAAGCACACCTGCCCGACCGTCGCGGCCTGCTGGTCGCCGAGCGCGGCGGTCAGGGGCACCTCGCCGCCGAGCGGGCCGCCCGGGCGGGTCGTGCCGTAGGCGTCGGGCGCCGAGGACGGCTTGATCTCCGGCAGCATGGAGCGCGGGATCCCGAACAGCGCCAGGAGTTCGTCGTCCCAGGAGAGGGTCTCCAGGTCCATGAGCATGGTGCGGCTGGCGTTGGTGGGGTCGGTGACGTGCACGCCGCCGTCCGTCCCGCCGGTGAGGTTCCACAGCACCCACGAGTCGGTCGTGCCGAAGATCGCGTCGCCCTTCTCGGCGGCCTCGCGGACGCCGTCGACGTTCTCCAGGATCCATTGGATCTTCCCGCCGGAGAAGTACGTGGCCGGAGGGAGGCCGGCCTTGCGGCGGATGAGGTCGCCCTTGCCGTCCCGCTCCAGGGCCGCGGCGATGCGGTCGGTGCGGGTGTCCTGCCAGACGATCGCGTTGTAGTAGGGGCGGCCGGTGCGCCGGTTCCACACCACGGTCGTCTCGCGCTGGTTGGTGATCCCGAACGCGGCCAGGTCGCCGTGGGACAGGTTCGCCTTGTTCAGCGCGGACTGGATGACCGAGCGCGTCCGCTCCCAGATCTCGGTGGGATCGTGCTCGACCCAGCCGGCCTGGGGCAGGATCTGCTCGTGTTCCAGCTGGTGGCGGGCGATCTCGTTGCCGCCGTGGTCGAAGATCATGAATCGGGTGCTGGTCGTGCCCTGGTCGAGGGCCCCGACGAAGTCAGCCATGCGTGCGTTCTCCTGGAGTCGTGGTGGACGGGGCGGGGCGGTTCACGCCGCCTCGTACTCGGGCTCGGGCTTCGTGAGGCCCTGCGGGTCCTCCTCGGCGGGGGGCAGGAACCGTCCGATCAGGACCTTGTAGAGCCCGACGCCGAGCACGCCGCCGATGAGCGGGCCGATGATCGGCACCCAGAAGTAGAGATCGCCGTTCTGGTCCCGCCAGGCGGTGCCGTAGCCGGTGAGGAAGGAGGCGAGCCGGGGGCCGAAGTCGCGGGCCGGGTTGATCGCGTAGCCGGCGTCGGTGCCCCACGCCATGCCGATCGCGACGACCAGCAGGCCGATCATGAACGGGGCCAGGTTCGCCAGCGGCGGGGAGTTGCGCACGTCGGTGAGCGCCTTGATCACGAAGAGCAGGATGGCGGTGCCGATCACCTGGTCGCGGAACGCGCCCCAGGTGCCGACCGGGAGCGTGCCGTTGCCCGGCAGGGTGGAGAACACGCCCTGGGTCTTGATGGTGTGGCCGGGGTCGACCTTGGCCAGCACCTCGCTGTAGTTCCAGCGGACGATCAGCGCCGCGACGAACGCCCCCGCGGTCTGCGCGGCGATGTAGGGCGCCGTCTTGCGCCAGGAGAACTCCTTGAACGCGGCCAGCGCGATGGTGACGGCGGGGTTGAGGTGGGCGCCGCTGATACGGGCCGCGACGTACACGCCGAGCGTGACGCCGAGACCCCAGGCCCAGGCGATGCTGTCGTGGTCGCCGATCTCGGCCCCGGCGACCTGCGCGACGACGCCGACGCCGAACAGGATGAGGATCAGGGTGCCGGCGAACTCGGCGGCGAGCTCACCGGCCAGTGCGGGGATTCGGGTGCGTTCCGCCATGGGTACTCCTCGGGAGGTGGGGTGGACGCGAGCCCCGTGAGGCTGGCTGGACCGTAAGCCGGGACGGAACGCCTGACAACGGGAGCCTGCCGACAATGTCGAACACTTTCGTCCTGGCGCGGCGGCGGTTACCCTCCACCCTGTGCACCAGATCACACAATCCGGGCAGTTCAGGATGCATCGGACGATGATCGCGGCGGCTGCCGACATTGTCGGCATGTCGCCGGTGGACCTACCATCGGCTCCATGCCCGGACCTGTGCAGTCGATCGAGCGGGCGGCCGCGATCCTGCGCCTGCTGGCGGCGAGCTCGGGACGGCTCGGGGTCGGCGAGATCGCCAGTTCGCTGGGCCTGGCCCGGGGCACCGCGCACGGCCTCCTGCGCACCCTGGAGCGCGTCGGCTTCGTCGAGCAGGACGGCGGCACGGGCAAGTACCAGCTCGGCGCCGCGCTGCTGCACCTCGGCACCAGCTACCTGGACGTCAACGAGCTGCGGTCCCGGGCCATCAACTGGGCCGACGCGCTCGCCTCGCGCAGCGGCGAGGCCGTCCGGATCGGGACGCTGCTGGACGGGAAGGTCCTGGTCGTCCACCACGTGTTCCGCCCGGACGACACCCTCCAGGCCATGGACGTCGGCTCGCTGCTGCCGCTGCACGCCACCGCGCTCGGCAAGGCGCTGCTCGCGCACGACGCCAACGCGGCGGCCTCCATCCGCGACACCGTCCTCGAGTCCTACTGCCGGCGCACCATCACCGACCCCAAGGAGCTCGCACGGGCCGCCACCCGCGTCCGGGAGAACGGCTGGGCCGCCGAGGCCGAGGAGCTGTCCATCGGCGAGGCCGGGATCGCCGCCCCGATCCGCGGGCACGGCGGGCTCGTCGTCGGGGCCATCGGCATCTCCGGCGCGGTCGAGCGGATCTGCGACTCCCGCCGCGTCCCCGACCCGAGGCTCGTGGCCTACGTGCGCGACGCCGCCCGCGCCGTCTCCCGGGACCTCGGCGGCTCGCGCTGGTGACGCCCCGCCACCCGTCCCGACGCCGCCGCGGCGGCGCGGGGAGGCGCGTCCCGAGGGAGGAGGCCGGCCGTGACCGAACGGTACGTGATGTCGATCGACCAGGGCACCACGTCCACCCGGTGCATCCTGTTCGACCACGGCGGCCGCCTGGTGTCGGTGGCGCAGCGCGAGCACCGGCAGCACTTCCCCAAGCCCGGCTGGGTCGAGCACGACCCGATGGAGATCTGGCGCAACCTGGAGCGCATCGCCCCGGAGGCGCTCGCCCAGGCGGGCGCGACGCCCGGCCAGGTCGCGGCGGTCGGGATCGCGAACCAGCGGGAGACGACCGTCCTGTGGGACCGGCTGACCGGCGTCCCGATCGGCCGCGCCATCGTCTGGCAGGACATGCGGACCGGCCCGCTCGTGGACGAGCTGGCCCGCGCCCCCGGCGCCGCGATGGTCACCGAGCGCAGCGGGCTGCCGCTGGCCACCTACTTCTCGGCCCCGCGCGTGCGCTGGATGCTGGACCACACGCCCGGCCTGCGGGAGCGCGCCGAGCGCGGCGAGGTCCTGTTCGGCACGATGGAGAGCTGGCTGATCTGGAACCTCAGCGGCGGCGTCGACGGCGGCGTCCACGTCACCGACGTGACCAACGCCAGCCGCACGCTGCTGATGGACCTGCGCACCCTGTCCTGGGACGACGGCCTGCTCGAATTCTTCGGGGTGCCGAGGGCGATGCTGCCGGAGATCCGGTCGTCCACCGAGACCTACGGAACGGCCCGCCGCGTGTTCCCCGGCGTGCGCGTCGGCGCGGCCCTCGGCGACCAGCAGGCCGCGCTGTTCGGGCAGGCGTGCTTCTCGCCGGGCGAGACCAAGTGCACCTACGGGACGGGCGCGTTCCTGCTGATGAACACCGGCACCACGCCGGTGAGGTCGGACAACGGGCTGCTCACCACCGTCGGCTACAAGATCGGTGACGAGCCCGCGGTGTACGCGCTGGAGGGCTCGATCGCGATCACCGGGGCGCTGGTCCAGTGGTTCCGGGACGGCCTCGGGCTGATCAGCACGGCGCCGGAGATCGAGACCCTGGCCCGCACCGTCGGCGACAACGGCGGCTGCTACATCGTCCCGGCCTTCTCCGGGCTGTTCGCCCCGCACTGGCGCAGCGAGGCCCGGGGCATCATCGTCGGCCTGACCTCCTACATCACCAAGGGCCACCTGGCGCGGGCCGTGCTGGAGGCGACGGCCTGGCAGACCCGCGAGGTCGTGGACGCGATGAACGCCGACTCCGGCCTCTCGCTGAAGGAGCTGAAGGCCGACGGCGGCATGACCTCGGACAACCTGGTCATGCAGATGGTCGCCGACGTGCTGAACGTGCCGGTCGCCCGGCCGATGGTGGTGGAGACGGTGTCGCTCGGCGCCGCCTACGCCGCCGGGCTCGCGGTCGGGTACTGGGCGGGGCTGGAGGGGCTGCGCCGCAACTGGCACCGCGCCGCCCGCTGGGTCCCGGCGATGGAGCCCGCCTGGAGGGCGGCCGAGTACGACAACTGGAAGCGCGCCGTGGAGCGCACGTTCGACTGGATCCGCGCGGGGGAGGACCCGGCCGCGGCGCCCTAGGCCCGGCGCCGCCCCTAGGCCCGGTGCCGCTCGACGAGCTGCCGGACGATCACGTTGCGCTGGATCTCGTTGGTCCCCTCGCCGACGATCATGAGCGGGGCGTCCCGGAAGTAGCGCTCGACGTCGAACTCGGTGGAGTAGCCGGCCGCGCCGTGGATGCGGACCGCGTTGAGCGCGATCCGCATCGCCGCCTCCGAGGCGTACAGCTTGGCCATGCCGGCCTCCATGTCGCAGCGCTCGCCCGCGTCCAGGCGTTCGGCGGCGTCGAGGGTGAGCAGCCGGGCCGCCCGCAGCTGGGTCGCCATGTCGGCGAGGTAGTTCCCGATGGACTGGTGCTGCCAGATCGGCTTGCCGAAGGCCTCGCGCTGCTGGGCGTAGCGCAGGGAGTCCTCCAGCGCGGCGCGCCCGACACCGAGGGCGCGCGCCGCGACCTGGATGCGGCCGACCTCGAGGCCGCGCATCATCTGGGCGAAGCCGCGCCCCTCCTCGCCGCCGAGGACGGCGTCGAGCGGCGCCTCGTAGCCGTCGAAGGACAGCTCGCAGCTCTCGACGCCCTTGTAGCCGAGCTTCGGCAGGTCGCGGGAGACGGTCAGGCCGGGGCCCTTCTCGACCAGCAGGATGCTGATCCCGCGGTGCCGGGGCGAGGCGGCCGGGTCGGTCTTGCACATCAGCGCGATGAGACCGGACGTGCGCGCGTTGGTGATCCACATCTTGGCGCCGTCGACGCGGTACCGGTCGCCGTCCCTGCGCGCGGTCGTGCCCATGGCCTGGAGGTCGGAGCCGCCGGACGGCTCGGTGAGCGCCATCGTGGCGCGCAGCTCGCCGGTCGCCATCCGGGGCAGGTGGCGGGCCTTCTGCTCCTCGGTGCCGTACACGGCGAGCAGGTGGGAGACGACCGTGTGCCCGCCGAACGCGCCCGCGAGCGACATCCAGCCGCGCGCCAGCTCCTCGGTGACCAGGGCGTAGCAGGCCTTGGAGACGCCGGCGTCGCCGTACGGCTCGGGCACGGCGAGCCCGAAGACGCCGAGCTGCTTCATGCGGTCGATGAGGTCGGTGGGGTACGTTCCCGCGTGCTCCAGGTCGCGGGCGACCGGGCGGACCTCCTTGTCGACGAAGTCCGCGACGACCTCGACGATGGCGCGCTCCTCGTCGCTGAGCGTGAACACGGCTCCACCCCACTCCAGCTCTGTGTTTCATATATTTGATAGGAAAATACCGGCTGTCAACGGGAGGGCGGGCCGCCGCCCGTCCATAATGTGAACCCACCACCAGGCGCACGGGAGACGATGAGAGTGGCACTTTCCGGTGACCGGGTCCTCGGCCGGCGCCGCCAGCTGAGCGACGAGGTGGCCGCCTACGTCCGCGACCTCATCATGTCGGGCCAGGTCAGGCACGGGGAGTTCCTCCGCCTCGAGCGCATCGCCGAGGACCTCGGGATCAGCGTGACCCCCGTCCGGGAGGCCCTGCTGTCGCTGCGCGGCGAGGGCTTCGTCACGCTGGAGCCGCGCCGCGGGTTCATGCCGGCGCCGCTCACCCGGCAGGACGTCCAGGACCTGTTCGAGGCGCAGGCGTACTTCGCCGGCGAGCTGGCCGCCCGCGCCGCCGGGAGGATCACCGAGGCGGAGCTGGACTCGCTCGACCGCACGCAGGCGCTCCTGGAGGAGGCGTCCAAGGCCCGCGACTCCGCGGCCATCGAGCGCGCCAACCACCAGTTCCACCGGATCGTCAACCTGTGCGCGGGCTCGCCCAAGACGGCGTGGCTGCTCCAGCTCGTGGTGCGGTACGCCCCGCGCCGCTTCTACTCCAGCATCGAGGGCTGGACGCAGGCGTCGGTCGACGACCACCACCTCGTGCTGGCCGCGCTGCGAGCCGGGGACGCCGACGCGGCGCGGCAGGCGATGCGCGCCCACATCCGGCACGCGGGGACGCTGCTCGTGGTGCACCTGGAGGCTCAGGGCTTCTGGAACGAGCAGACCGGCTGATTCGCCGGGCCCTTTCCCCCGCTTCAGGGCTCGCATATCGTATAAAAAATTTCCAGGAGGGTTGATGGACGACCGGGACTCCGAACCGGCGCGCGGCGCCGTGGTCGCCACCGCCGACCACGGCGCGACGCGGGTGCTGACGCTGAACCGGCCCGAGGCCCGCAACGCGATCGACATCCCGATGCGCGAGCGGCTCGCGGACGAGGTGCGGCGCGCCGCGGACGACCCCGGCGTCCGGGCCGTGGTGCTGACCGGCGCGGCGGGGACGTTCTCGGCGGGCGGCGACGTCCGCTCGATGGAGGGCGCCGGACCGGACGCCGTCCGGGCGCGGCTCGACCCCGTGCACGAGACCGTCCGGATCATCGCGACCTGCGGGACGCCGTTCATCGCGGCGGTCGAGGGCGCCGCCGCCGGGCTCGGCGTGTCCCTCGCCGCCGTGTGCGACCACGTGGTCGCCGCCGAGGACGCCCGCTTCGTCGCCGCGTTCGGCAAGGTCGGCCTCGTCGCGGACGGCGGGCTGCTCTGGACCCTCCCGCAGCGCGTCGGCATGGGCCGCGCCAAGCAGATGCTGGTGTTCGGCCGGACCGTGCCCGCGCCACGCGCCTACGAGATCGGGCTGGTCGACTCCCTGGCGCCGCCCGGCGCGGCCCTGGACGCCGCGCTGGAACGCGCCGCCGAGGCCGCCGCGCTCGCCCCGCTGTCGGTCGCCGCGGCCAAGCGCCTCCTCGCCCGGACCGACCACAGTCTGGACCGCCTGCTGGACGCGGAGCGGGAGGAGCAGACCGCGCTGTTCGGCAGCGCCGACTTCACCGAGGGCAGGGCCGCGTTCGCCGAGCGCCGCCCGCCGCGCTTCGAGGGCCGCTAGGGAGGACCGGGACGTGAGCAGGCTGCAGCAGACCCACGGTCTGACGGACGAGCAGCGGGAGATCATCGAGACCGTCCGGGCGTTCGTCGACAAGGAGATCCTCCCGGTCGCGACCGGACTGGAGCACGCCGACGCCTACCCGCAGGCGATCGTGGACGGGATGAGGGACCTCGGGCTCTTCGGCCTGACCATCGGCGAGGAGCACGGCGGGCTCGGGGAGTCGCTGCTGACCTACGCGCTGGTGGTGGAGGAGCTGTCGCGCGGCTGGATGAGCGTGTCGGGCATCGTCAACACCCACTTCATCGTCGCGTGGATGATCGCCCAGCACGGCACCGCCGAGCAGAGGGCGCACTACCTGCCGAGGATGGCGACCGGCGAGATCCGGGGCGCGTTCTCGATGTCGGAGCCGGGCTGCGGGTCGGACGTCTCGGCCATCAGGACCCGCGCCGTCCCGGACGGGGACGACTACGTGATCGACGGCCAGAAGATGTGGCTGACCAACGGCGGTTCGGCGAATCTGGTGGCGACGCTGGTCAGGACCGACCCCGCCGCGGGACACCGCGGCATGACCGCGTTCCTGGTCGACAAGGAGCCCGGCTTCGGCGAGGTCGCGCCCGGTCTCACCGTCCCCGGCAGGATCGACAAGATGGGGTACAAGGGCGTCGACACCACCGAGCTGCTCTTCGACTCCTACCGGATCCCGTCCGCGCAGGTCCTGGGCGGGACGCCCGGACGCGGCTTCTACCAGATGATGGACGGCGTCGAGGTCGGCCGCGTCAACGTGGCGGCGCGCGGCTGCGGCGTGGCCCGCCGCGCCTACGAGCTCGCCCTGGCCTACGCGCGGCGGCGCGAGACGTTCGGAAAGCCGATCGCCGAGCACCAGGCCGTCCTGTTCCGCCTGGCGGAGATGGCCACCAAGGTCGAGGCGGCGCACCAGATGATGGTGATGGCGGCGCGCCGCAAGGACTCCGGCGAGCGCAACGACCTGGAGGCCGGGATGGCCAAGTACCTGGCCAGCGAGTACTGCAAGGAGGTCGTGGAGGACGCGTTCCGCATCCACGGCGGCTACGGCTACTCCAAGGAGTACGAGATCGAGCGCCTGTACCGGGAGGCCCCGATGCTGCTGATCGGCGAGGGCACCGCCGACATCCAGAAGATGGTCATCGGCCGCCGGCTGCTGGAGGAGCGGTGACCGGTGCGGCCGCCGGGCCCCCGCTCCGGGGGATCACCGTCGTCGCCCTGGAGCAGGCGGTCGCGGCGCCGTTCGCCACGCGGCAGCTGGCCGACCAGGGCGCCCGCGTCATCAAGGTGGAGCGCGTCGACGGCGGCGACTTCGCCCGCTCCTACGACACGGGGGTGCGCGGCGGGCTCGGCACGCACTTCGCGTGGCTCAACCGGTCGAAGGAGTCGGTCGCGCTCGACCTCAAGCGGGACGAGGGCCGCGCGGTGCTCACCGACCTCGTCGCGCGCGCCGACGTGTTCCTGCAGAACCTGGCGCCCGGCGCGGCCGCCCGGCTCGGGTTCGGCGCCGAAGAGCTGCGCGCCCGCCACCCCCGGCTGATCGTGGTCGAGATGTCGGGCTACGGATCGAGGGGGCCGTACCGGGACAAGCGCGCCTACGACATGCTGGTCCAGGCCGAGGCGGGGCTGATCTCGGTCACCGGCACGCCGGAGACGCCCGTCAAGGCGGGCTCGCCGCTGGCCGACATCGCGGCCGGGATGTACGCCTTCTCCGGGACGCTCGCCGCGCTCGTGCGGCGCGGCGCGACCGGTGAGGGCGCGTCCATCGAGATCACGATGTTCGACGCGGTCGCCGAGTGGATGGGGCAGGCGATGTACACGACGCTCTACACCGGCTCCCCGCCGCCGCGCACGCGGCTGAGCCACCCCGTGATCGCCCCGTACGACGCCTACCCGACGTCCGACGGCGCCGACGTGGTGATCGGCGTCCAGAACGACCGCGGATGGGCGGCCCTGGCCGCCGGCGTGCTGGAGCGGCCCGACCTCGTGACGGACCCCGAGTACGCGACGAACCAGGCGCGCGTCCGCAACCGGGAGAAGGTGGACGCGCTCGTCGCGGGCGTCACGTCCCGCATGGGACGGGAGGAACTGCTGCGGCGGCTGGACGAGGCGGGCGTGCCGAACGCGTCCCTGAACGACGGGCACGGCCTCGTCGCCCACCCGCAGCTCGCCGAGCGGGACCGGTGGCGGGAGGTGGGCTCGCCGGTCGGCGGCATCCGGGCCCTGCTCCCGCCGATCACGTTCGCCGGCATCGAGCCGCGCATGGATCCGATCCCGGCGCTCGGCGAGCACACCGACGCCGTGCTGCGCGAGCTGGGACGCGACGACGCCGCCATCGAGGCCCTGCGCTCCGCCGGCGCGGTCGCCTGACCCTCGCGCCACCGCCGGTCTCCCGACGGCGGCGCCCCGGGGTCCCGCGAGACCGAGAGATCCTGCGAGGCCGACCAGGGCCGTCCATGCGTGCGGTGGCGAGATAGGTGAGCGGGGTCGTTGCGATCATGAACAGGGGTTTCCGCACCGGCTGGCAGGGCGGATCACTTCCGGCCGCAGCCGTCCGAATCCTCAAGCGTTATGGCGCCCACGGGCCGACGTGTGCGCTGGGGTGCCGGGAGCGAGATCCGCATCTCTGCCTGCGATCTTGCTGCGGGCCAGCTTGATTACGCACGTCGTTCCCAAGCGATGGTCCCGCGAAGCGCGTCATCCATCGGGGTGGGGCCGATGCCGAATGTCGTCTCGAACGCGGCGGAGTCGACCAGGAACGGCCGGTCGAACTGATACCGCGTCTTCTTGAGCTCGCGGACGACCGGCGACACGGCTCCGATGGCGCTCATCGCCCAACGCGGCATCTGGGAGACGCGCGGTGCCGGTGCGCCGGCGAGCTTGCACAGCCGCTCGGCCAGCTCCTGGGGTGACATCGCCGCATTGGTCGGCACGTGCCAGGCGTGCCCCCAGGCACGCTCGTCTGTGGCGGCCAACGCCATGGCGCGTACGACATCGGGCAGGTAGGTCCAGCTGTGCGGGATCGTCGGGTCGGTGGGGAACATCGCACGCTTACCCGCCAGCAATGGCGGCACGAACCGCGAACCGACCGGGGTCTGGTCTCCCGCGCCGGGCCCGAAGTAGTCGGAGCTGCGCACCTCGGTGACTCGCGCACGCCCCGCCTGGTGCGCGGCCAGCGCGTCGGTCCACATTTTGGCGCGCACCCGGCCCTTGGCCAGCGTCGCGGCGAGGGGCAGGTCCTCGGTCATCGGTCGATCGACCGGGCCGTACCCGTAGAGGTTGCCGGCCGTGACCAGCACCGCTCCGGTCGCCTCCGCCGTCGCCAGCAGCGCCGCGAACAGGGGCGGCCACTCCTGCGGCCAGCGGTGGTACGGCGGCGCGGCGCAATTGTGGAGGGCGTCCGCACCCTTGGTGATCTCAATCAGCCGGTTCTGGTCGGTGGCGTCCGCCGCCACAGTGGGCGCGCTGTCCGGCCCCGAACCCGATCGGCTGACCACCACGACCTCGTGCCCCTGCTCAGCCAGCAGGCCGGCCAACCCTCTACCGACTTGCCCTGCCCCGACAACGACGTGCTTTCCCATGACGTCCTCACTATCTCTTGGCTGAGAGCAATGATCTTCTTTGTGAGCACCGATGTCAAGAGCACTGCTCTCATTTGTGTTCGGTGCTCTCTTGTTTCGCCACGGTGGTCACCGCCGGCATCCCCTGCCGGGACGGTCGGCGGATGGCGGCCGCCGCGGCGCAGGCGATCAATGCCAGGGCGGTCAGTGCCGCCGTCGCTCCGCGCGGCCCCCATTCGTACAGCCGGCCCACGGCGAGGCCGCCGGCGAACGCGAGCAGACCGGAGAAGAACGTCCGTACACCCAGGTATGTCCCGTAGCGCGCCGGTGGGGCGAGCCGGGCGAGTGTCTGGAACACCGCCGGTTGCAGCAGCCCGTCGGCGAGCCCATGCATCACGGCCACCGCGATCAGGCCCGAAGGCCGAGCGGCCGCGCCGGCCGCCAGCAGCAGGTAGGCGCCCCCGGCGAACAGCAGCCCTGCGCGAAGTGTGCTGGGCCGTTCTGCACGGCCCGCCGCCGCGCACCACGGCTGGACCGCCGCCGACACCATCGCGAGGACGCAGGAGAACACGGTCACCGCTCCCGGGTCCGCCCCGCCGAGCGGGACCACCACCGACGCCTGGTCCGTCAGCAGCATCGTGGGCATCGACACGGCCGCGAACCAGAGGAAGATTCGGTTTCGCAGCGCCGTCCGCACGCCGGTGACGACTCCGCCCCGGGTCGGAACGCGCGGGACGTGCCGCAGCAATGAGAACAGGAACGCCGCGCAAGCCCACAGGCCGGCCGCCGTCAGTGCCACCAGCCAGTAGCCGATGTTCAGCAGCGCCAGCCCTAGCGCCGGGCCCAGCACCGCCGCCGCCTGCAACGTCATCGTGTATGCCGCGTACCCACGGGCGCGTCGCCGCTCGGCGAGTCCTGCCAGCAGCGACTGCGCCGCGGGGTGGAACAGCGCCCCGCCCGTGCCGAGCAGCACTGCCGCGGCGCTCAGTCCGGACGGGGAGGACACGCTGCCCAGCAGTGCGAACCCGGCGGCGCGCAGCAGGCACGCCAGTATGCCCGCCCGGACCGGGTTGAGCACGTCCACCAGCGCGCCGACCGGCAGGGAGAGCGTGTGCTGCACGAGGTTGCGCAGCGCCAGCACCAGGCCGATGAGTCCGGCGGCCAGTCCCAGGTTCTCCTTGAGGTGGACCACGAGGTGCGTCATCGCCGCGAAGTAGCCCAGCGAGATGGCCGCCTGGACGGCGACGGCCACGACGACCGTGTGACGGTCGCCGTGGCCCGGGGTGGACACGATCACGCGGTGGGCAGCGCGCTCAGCCGCTTCAGCAGTTCACGCGCGACCGTGGCGCGCTTGCCCGCGTCACCGTCCTTGGCGATGTCGATGTTCAGTGCGAAGGTGTGCACGCGTCCGCCGTGCTCGACCCACCCGGCCCACCAGCCGGTGCCGGGGTCGGGGGCGTTCTGCCAGCCGGACTTGGCGTACAGCGCGTATCCGTCCTTCTCCTCCTGCTTGATGAGGTCGCGGACGGTGCGCTGGTTCGCACGCGAAGCGGGCAGGCGCTCGGCCGCGAGCCGCTCCATGAACCGGGTCTGCTCCACCGCCGAGATCTTCAGCGGGCCGTCCAGCCAGAACCGGTCCACCGTGGTCCCGGTCTGGCGGTTTCCGTACCCGAGCCGGTGCAGCCACTGCCGTTCGCGCTGGAGCCCGACACGACGGGCGATCACCTGGAACGCCGCGGCGTTGGAGATGCGGACGGCCTTCTCGGCGCGCCGCCGATCCACCACGATCGTGTGCCGTGCGGTCACATCCAGCAGCGCGAACGAGCCGCGTACGCCCGCCGCGTCGAACACCGCGCGCAGGTCGTCGCGCACGGTCATGCCGGGCCGGACGGTGCCGGGGGTCGCGACGGCGGCCGCGCCGCGCGGGACTGCCTCATGAGCGGCGGCCCCGCACGCGGCGGTGCCGAAGAGGGGAAGGGCGGCGAGCACGGCGGCGCCCAGCCGCAAGCGGAGCAGTCGGGAGGGTTCGATCACGGGCAGAGAAGACCAGAGTCGATCGCCGCGTGTCCAATATCGATATTTACTTTCTGAACATATCGGAACTCATATCGTTCCAGCTCAAATCGGAACCAGCTAGCTTCGTGGCCCGGGTGACAGATGAAACTCTCTCCGACCCCGTTTTTCGGCGGCTGGACTGTGGCGGCCAGTGGCCTGCCGGTTTCCAGGAGTGTTCTGGTCCCGCTGAGGACGCGCATCCAGCCGGTGCCCGCGACTCGCTGGGCGGTTTTGGGGGCGTCTTCGAGTCTGTCGTGCACGACGGCACACCGACGCCGTGCTGCGCGAGCTGGGACGCGACGCCGCCATCGAGGCCCTGCGCTCCGCCGGCGCGGTCGCCCGACCCTCGCGCCACCGCCGGTCTCCCGACGGCGGCGCCCCGAGGCCGGCGGATATCGTGGCGGCATGGCCAGTCAGACCTCCGCCTCAGCCTCCGGTCGCCGCAGGGAGGAACTGCGCGACTTCCTGCGCACCCGCCGCGCCCGCCTCGCCCCCGCCGACGTCGGCATGCCCGACGGGGGACGGCGCCGGACGCCGGGCCTGCGCCGCGAGGAGGTCGCCGTCCTCGCGGGGGTCGGGGTGTCCTGGTACACGTGGCTGGAGCAGGGCCGCGACATCAAGGTGTCCGGGGACGTCCTCGACGCGATCGCGCGGGCCCTGCGGCTGGACCGCGCCGAGCGCGAGCACCTGTACCTGCTCGCGGGGCTGAACCCGCCCCAGGCGGAGGCGGGCCCCGCCGTGCCGATCACGCCCGAGCTGCGGCGGGTGCTGGACGCCTGGTCCCCGCGCCCCGCCTACGTCCGCGACCGCCACTGGAACTTCGTCGCGATCAACGACGCGGCCCGCGAGGTGTTCGGGTACGGCGACACCGACCACAACTGCCTGGTCACCTACTTCACCAACGTCCGGTACCGGTCGATGCACACCCACTGGGCCGCCGCCGCGCCCGACGTCGTGGCGCGGTTCCGCGCCGACGCCGCCCGCTACCCCGACGACCCCGAGTTCGAGCGGCTCATCGAGGACCTGCTGGCGGTCAGCCCCGAGTTCGCCGAGCTGTGGCCCCGCCACGAGGTGAGCGCGGGCACCCAGGCGGTCAAGGGCATCAGGCACCCGGACGCGGGAGAGCTGGTCTTCGAGGGCACGCTGCTGCCGCTCGCCGACCGTCCGGGCCACCACCTGGTGCTGCACAACCCGCGCCCCGGCACCGGCACACAGGAGCGCCTCGAACGGCTGATGGCGCGCCGCGAGCTCGCCGCCGCGGGCTGAGCCGGCCCTGCCCAGGGTGGTGGTGCCACACCCAGGATGAGCGGAGTCTGTTTGCCTTCCGGTCCGTCCAGCAGGATCGTCCTCATGAGGAACGAAGAAGACATCATGAGGACGCGGAATTTCGCGGGCACGCCGGTGGGCGCCGTCGGCCTCGGGTGCATGGGCATGAGCTGGGCCTACACCGAGTCCGAGCGCGACGACGACGCCTCGGTGGCGCTGATCCGGGAGGCGCTCGACCTCGGCGTGACGTTCCTGGACACCGCGCAGCCCTACGGCGACGGCCACAACGAGGCCCTCGTCGGGCGGGCGCTGGCGGGGCGCCGGGACGAGGCGGTGGTCGCCACCAAGACGGGCCTGGTCGTGGAGTCGCCGACCACCCGGGAACTCGTCCGGAACGGGACGCCGGAGCACGTCAAGTCCTCCGCGGAGGACAGCCTGCGCCGCCTCGGGACGGACGCGATCGACCTTTACTACCTGCACCGGGTCGACCCGCGGGTGCCCCTCGCGGAGACGTGGGGCGCGATGGCCGAACTGGTCGCCGAGGGCAAGGTCCGCAGGCTGGGCCTGTCGGAGGTCAGCGTCGCGCAGGCCGCCGAGGCGCACGCGATCCACCCGGTCGCCGCCGTCCAGTCGGAGCTGTCGCTGTGGACCCGCGACGCCATGGGCGTGCCCGGGGGGATGGCCGGCACCCTGCCGGGCGACGCCACCGGGACGGGGGACGGGCCGGGCGACGTGGTCGGCTGGTGCGCCGCCAACGGCGCGGCGTTCGTGCCGTTCTCGCCGCTCGGCCGCGGCTTCCTCACCGGGACGGTCACCGCGGCCGACTTCGAGGACACCGACTTCCGCGGCGGCAACCCGCGCTTCCAGGAGGAGGCGCTGAAGGCCAACCTGCGCATCGTCGAGGTGGTCAAGGCGGTCGCCGCGCGGCACGGCGCCACGCCCGCCCAGGTCGCCATCGCCTGGACGCTGGCGCAGGGCGAGCACGTCATCCCGATCCCCGGCACCAAGAAGGCGAAGTACCTGCGCGACAACGCCGGCGCCGCCCGCCTGGACCTCACCGAGGCCGACCTTGCGGAGCTGGACGGCGTCCCCGCGGCCGTTGGGGGACGTTACTGATGCGGGCCGTCACGATCCCCGAATTCGGTGGCGCGGACGTGCTGCGCCAGGCCGAGATGCCCGTCCCCGAGCCCGGGCCCGGGCAGGTGTCCATCGACGTGGCGTACGCGGGCGCGAACTTCGCCGAGGTCCTCTACCGGCGGGGCGTCGTGGACGTGCCGCTGCCGTTCGTCCCCGGCATCGAGGTGTCCGGGCACATCCGGGCGGTCGGGCCGGACGTGGAGGGGCTGCGCAGGGGCCAGCCCGTCGCCGCGCTGACGATCGTGGACAGCGGCGGCTACGCCGAGGTCGCGGTCACCTCCGCCGACCTCGTCGCGCCGCTCGACGGCCTCGACCTCGGGCTGGACCTCGCGGCGGCCGTCCCGTCCAACGGGGCCACCGCGTTCCTCGTCCTGGACCGGGTCGCGCGCATCGAGCCGGGCGAGACCGTGCTGGTGCACGCGGCCGCCGGGGGCGTCGGCAGCCAGCTCGGCCAGGCCGCCCGGCTGCTCGGCGCGGGCCGGGTGGCCGGCACGGTCGGCGGCCCCGCCAAGATCGAGACCGCGCGCGGGTTCGGCTACGACGACGTCGTCCTGCGCGACGCGCTGCCGGGCGAGGTCGCGGGCCTCACCGGCGGGCGAGGGTTCGACATCGTCGTGGACATGGTGGGCGGCCCCGCCCGCCGCGCGAGCCTGGACGCCCTCGCCCCGATGGGCCGGATGGTCGTGATGGGCAACGCGTCCGGCGCCGACGACGTGGGCATGTCGGCGAACGAGCTGTGGTTCGCCAACAAGACGGTGTCCGGGTTCAACCTCGCGGCGTTCGCGGGCGTCGCACCGGCCGACGCCGGACGCGCCCTGCGCCGCGCGGTCGCCGCCGCGGCGTCCGGCGACCTGCGGGTCCAGGTCGAGGAACTGCCCCTGGAGAAGGCCGCCGAGGCGCACGAGCGCATCGAGTCGGGCGCCACGACCGGCAAGCTCGTCCTCGCGGTCAGAGGCTGACCCTCAGGAGTCGTCCCCCGGCCCGCGGGCGGTCATCTCGCCGCCTTCCGGCCGGGGGCCGGAGCCTGGGCGGCCAGGGCCAGCAACTCGTCGACCGTCCACTGGTCGTAGGCGTGCTCGCCGTACTTGGCCGCGACGACCCTGCCGTCGGAGCCGATCAGGAAGTCGGCGGGCAGGCCGAAGCGGCCGCCCTCGGGCAGCAGCCGGGGAGCGCGCTCGCGCCGCCGGAGGACGTCCCAGGTGCCGCGGGCGACGGCGCGGAGGACCGTCCCCCACACGCGCGGGGCGAGCAGCGCGCGTCGCGCCGACTCGACGCCGAACTCGGCGTACAGCCGCTTCGCCGGGTCGCCGACCACGGGGAACGGCAGGCCGTCGACGTACTCGCGGAGTTCCTCCGCGGAGGAGTGGAAGACCACGACCTCGCTGATCCCGGCGGTCTCGATCTCGCCGTGCCGCAGCACGATCGAGCGCAGGTGCAGGTTGCAGATCGGGCAGCCGGCGAAGCGGCGGAACTGCAGGTGGACGAGGCGGCCGGGGTCGGGGACGGGAACCGGCGGCCCGCTGACGGGGGTCAGCTCCCGCGCGGGGACGTCGGAACCGGGTGCCAGATGCATGGGCGGTCCTTTAGGAGTATGGCGTACGCCTACGATCGTAAGCGTATGTCATACGCTGTCAAGCGCCATGCCTCGACCACGCTCGCTCAGCACCGAGCGGCTCGCCGGAGCCGCGCTCGCCGTCATCGACCGGGACGGCCTCCCCGGGCTCTCCATGCGCGCCGTCGCCCAGGAGCTCGGGATGAGCACCATGGCGCTCTACCGGTACGTGCGCGACCGCGAGGAGCTGGAAGGGCTGGTCGTCGACCTGGTCTACGCACAGGTCGATCCCGCGCCGCCGCCCGCCGGGCCCTGGGAGGCGCGGATCGAGACCATGGCCCTGCGGCTGCGGGACGCCTTCGGCGCCCACGCCGCGATCATGCCGCTGACGCTCACCCGCAGGCACGACTCGGCGGGATCGCTCTGCTGGGGCGAGACGGTCGCCGGAATCCTCACCGACGCGGGCTTCACCGGCCGGCGCGCGGCGATCGCGCTCCGCGCGCTGATCGCCTACATCGTCGGCGCGATCCAGCTGGAGCACCTGGGCGGGCTGGACGGGGAGGGGACCGCCGTGCTCGCCGGGCTGCCCGCCGACGAGTTCCCCCACCTGACGCGGACCGCGCGGCACGGCCGCCGGATCGGCCTCGACGAGGAGTTCCGCGGGGGCCTGGCGGCCGTGCTGCGCGGCCTGGGCGAAGGCTCGTCCTAGCCGTTGCGGGCCCTGTCGTCCACCAGGTACGACCGCTGCGCGGCGATGGCCTCGGCCGCCTGCCGCACGATGGAGCCGATCAGGTCGGCGCAGTTCGGCAGGTCGTCGATCACGCCGACGACCTGCCCCGACGCCATCACGCCGAGGTCGGGCCGGCCGTCCACCATGGCGGCCTTCAGCAGCATGGGCGTGTTGGCGGCCATCAGGACCTGCGACCACGACAGGTCCTTGCCGTGCTTCATCGCCTTCCCGTCGGCGATCATCTCCCGCCACGACATGCCGGACAGCTTCTTGAACCGGGCGCCGTTGCGCAGCGCCCGGACGAGCCCGCCGACGCGGCCGGAGTCCTCCAGCGCGTCGACCAGGCCGCTGCGCAGCACGCGGTGCGGCATGCCGTCCACCTGGCGCGTCACCACGGTCTCGCCGGTCCGGAGGTAGACCTGCTTGACCGCGTCCGGAACCGAGCTGTCGGACGTCAGCAGGAACCGGGTGCCCATCGCGACGCCCGCGGCGCCGTAGGCGAGCGCGGCGGCGAGGCCGCGCCCGTCGAAGAAGCCGCCGGCCGCGATCACCGGGATGTCGACGGCGTCCACGACCTGGGGGAGCAGCAGCGTGGTGGCGACGGGGCCGGTGTGCCCGCCGCCCTCGCCGCCCTGCACCAGGACGGCGTCGGCCCCCCAGCCCGCGACCTTCTCCGCGTGCCGCCGCGCGCCGACCGACGGGATCACCACGAGCCCGGCGTCCTTGAGCTTGGCGATCAGCTCCCGCTTGGGCGCGAGCGCGAAGGAGGCGACCTTCACGCCCTCCTTGATGAGGAGGTCGATGCGGTCGCCCGCGTCCCCGGCGTCGGCCCGCAGGTTGACCCCGAACGGGGCGTCCGTGCGCTCCTTGACCTCGTGGATCGCGTCCGCTAGCTGGTCGAGCGTCATCGTCGCCGACGCCAGCACGCCGAGCCCGCCCGCGTTCGCAACGGCCGTGACGAGCCGCGGCCCGGCCACCCATCCCATGCCCGTCTGGACGACCGGGTGCCGCACACCCGTCAGCCGGGTCAGCGGGGTGTCGAGCACCTGCCCGGTGCTCGCCCCGCTCATGCCTGCTCCTTGGGGGGGGGGGGGGGCCCCCCCCCCCCCCCCCGCGGGGGGGGGGGGGGGGCGGGGGGGCGGCGGCCCCCCCCCCGCCGAGGGGGGGGGTGGAGGCCAGAGGCGAAACC